>JBGPYG010000121.1:0-9145 GCA_041493085.1 Pyrinomonadaceae bacterium
CGGCCGACCTACAGGATTGATGAAGACTTGCTTGAGATCCATGGGTTAGAGACAGGAGAACTGCAATAGGACGGCGATCGTGCGCGGGCATTCTAAACGATGACCGTGGATAATGCAGTAGTACAGGCATTCCTGCCCGTCGGCCCGATGAAGTACTTCGCTGACGTCGGCGATTCGACTACAGATTTTCCATTCATCATTTCTCAATTGCCATTTGCCATTTTCAAGGCCCGCAACCTGCCTGAATGGCAAATGAGAAATATTAAATGTCATATGGAAAATCTTTGGTACTTTTCGCCAGGAATAGACCCCGGCTAACAGACAGGCAGGAATGCCTGTCCTACTATGGTAAACTTCCGTTCAATTCTTCATGAATAAACTGCACGAAAACCCTCCCGAGCCGTCGCCAGAATTGGGCCCAGGCAGGTTGACTCGGCGCCGGCGGATTCTGTTATGGACGCTCGGGATAACCGTGCTGTTGCTGCTTTCGATTATCGTGTCGCAACAGTTGTGGTTGTGGAGGGTCATTCCGCCGGACACAGCCTCCGACACGTTGCTGCTCTATGCGCTGTCTACCCTTAACTTCGTCGCCTTCGTCGTGTTCTCCTTTATCTTTGCCCGCAACTTGCTCAAGTTGCGGCGCGAGAGGCGCGAGCGTCAACTAGGCTCCAAGATAAAGACGCGACTACTGTTCTATTTCATCGCTATCAGCTTCCTGCCGATCATCGCGATGGCGGTGTTTTCCTATCTCTTTCTTAATCGCTCGCTCGAGAAGTGGTTTGGCAGGCTGCCGGCCCGCGTGGTGAGTGAGGCCCAGGAAGTGCAACGCGAGGCCGTTGATGCGCAAACGCGCAACCTGCGAGAAACCGCGCTCATGCTGGCTGTCGTGTTAAAGCCGCAGTCGGATGCTGACAAGCAGCAGACTTTGGATCGAATCGTGGCGAGCGGACAACTCTCGGCCGCGGAGATCATCGACTCGGGCGGACGAGTTATAGCGCAGAGCAGAGGGCAGTTGTCTACGGCGGATGCGAAGGAGTTAAACAGTCTGCTGGAGCAGGCGCATTCGCTCAAGGGCACTGATGACAGTCTCGCCGATGGTAAAGATTTCGACGTGGTTGTGGTTGCTATCGCCGACGATCAATTGTCAGGGCAAACGCCGGGGCGGCAACTGATCGTAGTGCCGTTGCGCCGGGCGAGCAGCGACTTGGGTGACACCATCACCGGATCGCAGAGTGAGTATCGAAAGCTGGTAGAACGGCAGCGCAGGGTTCGCCTGCTGGGGCTGGAAACTCTTGGCCTGATGACGCTGATGCTGCTTTTTGTTTCGAGCTGGGTTGCTATCTATTTGGCGCGGGGGATTGCCACGCCAATCAAAGCGCTCGCCGAAGCTTCAAAAGAAATTGCGCGCGGAAACTTGTCACACCGCGTTACTACGATTGCCGAAGACGAGCTGGCTTTGCTGGCCGACTCCTTCAATCAGATGAGTACGCAGCTTGAAGACAATCGCAGCAGTATTGAAGCCGGCTCCGCGGCGCTTCGTGAGAAAAATCTGACCCTGGAGGAACGGCGAAACTATATTGAAACCATTCTTGAATCTCTTTCGACCGGAGTCGTCTCTCTCGATGAGGAGGATCGCGTGACGACAATTAATGCCGCTGCTTCGCGCATGTTGCGATTGCGGGCGACGCCGGCAGGTGAACGAAAACTCCAGAACTTGATAGGCGCGGAAGATTGGTTAGTTATGGATCGACTGCTTCGTCGCGCGCGTCGTACGGGACAGGCTGCGGAGCAAGCCCAACTGGCTGGACTTAATGACGGTGCGGTTGACGGCACAGCGATTCCAGTGGCTTTGACCGCGACCGCGCTACGACCTTCTTCCGCACAAAAGCGTGGCGTCGTGCTGGTGCTTGAAGATTTGTCGGAGTTGCTGGCAGCGCAGCGAGTCGCGGCCTGGAGCGAAGTCGCCAGGCGCATGGCTCACGAAATCAAGAACCCGTTGACGCCAATTCAATTGTCCGCCGAACGCATCGCCAAGAGCTACCGGCGCGCCACCGCAAAAGGCTATCAGAACGGATCAAGCGGACAAAATGGAGATGGCGAGCGAACGGGCGAGGATGTCCACGTAACCGCGGTGATTGACGAATGTACTGAAACGATTGCGCGCGAAGTCGCAGGCCTGAAGGCGATGGTGGACGAGTTCTCTCGTTTTGCGCGTTTGCCTTTGGCTCGTCTGGAGGTCGCTCATCTGAATGAAGTGGTGCGCCACGCAGTAGGGCTATACGATGATCGCCTCGATGGCGTAATCATGGAGACGTCGCTCGATCCAAACTTGCCGGCGGCAATGTTGGATACAGAACAACTGCGGCGAGTGTTTGTAAATCTGATCGATAACGCAAGCAATGCGCTGGCAGCTGTTGACGGCGAAAAGCAAATCACAATCGCGACGAGTTTCGATCCGGTTCGGAGTTTGCTGGTCGCCAAGGTTTCCGACACCGGTCATGGAATTCGGCCCGCCGATTTCAAACGATTGTTTCAACCCTATTTTTCCACGCGCGGCAGCGGCACGGGCCTGGGCCTGGCGATCGTGCAGCGCATAATCCTGGAGCACGGCGGACGAATTCGCGCCGAGGCCAATTATCCGCGCGGCGCCCGGTTTGTAATTGAGCTGCCGGCGATGAACGCGTGAGGGAAGTGGGCAGTTTGCAGTGGGCAGTGGGCAGTTTGCAGTGGGCAGTGGGCAGTTTGCAGGAGGCAGGAACAGAAGGCAAAAGGTAGAAGGCAAAAGGCAAAAGGCAGAGAGCAAAGACCGGTCATCAAACTGCTTACTGCTTACTGCTCACTGCTTACTGCTCACTGCTCACTGCTTACTGCTTACTGCTTACTGCCCACTGCCCACTGCCCACTGCCCACTGATTCAAGATGGATTCGATACTAATCGTTGACGACGAACCCGGCATTCGCGACACCTTGCGTGGCGTGATGGAAGATGAAGGCTTCAGCGCCGACGCCGTTGCCACGGGTGAGGAATGCCTCGAAGCGGTTGAGCGCCGTGCTTACGGCTGCATCCTGCTGGATGTTTGGCTGCCGGGTATCGACGGGCTCGAGACACTGCGACAATTGCGCGCCGCGGGGTCGGAAGCCGCCGTTGTGATCATCTCCGGTCATGGCAATGTGGAAACCGCGGTGCGCGCCACCAAGCTCGGCGCTTTCGATTTCATCGAGAAACCACTTTCCATCGAGAAGACTTTGCTGACAGTTCGCAACGCCCTGCGCCAGCAGCGGCTCGAACTAATCAACGCGGAGATGTCCGCGGAGCTCGCGAAAGAGTACACGATGGTGGGTGAGTCGGTGGCGATGCGCGCGCTGCGCAAGCAAATTTCCGTCGTCGCTCCCACGGATGGGCGCGTACTGATCTACGGCGAGTCGGGGACTGGCAAAGAATTGGTGGCGCACGCAATCCATGCCAAGTCTCGACGAGCTGCCGCGCCCTTCGTTGAAGTTAATTCCGCGGCCATACCGGAAGAGTTGATCGAGTCGGAACTGTTTGGTCACGTGAAGGGCGCGTTTACCGGAGCAACAGCGGCAAAGAAAGGTAAGTTTGAGCTGGCAGACGGCGCGACACTTTTCCTGGATGAGATTGGCGATATGAGCGCTAACGTCCAGGCTAAAGTCCTGCGTGTGCTCGAGGAGCAAAGGTTTGAGCCGGTGGGCAGCGGCACTTCGGTCCGCGTGGACGTCAGAGTAATTGCCGCCACAAACAAACGCCTGGACGTTGAGATAGAACAGGGAAAGTTCCGCCCAGATCTTTTTTACCGGCTCAACGTCATTCCCTTCGAGTTGCCGCCGTTGCGCGAACGTCTCGAGGATGTCCCGTCGCTGGTCGCCTATTTCAATCAAAACTTTTCACGAGCTTACGGCAAGATTCCCAAGGAGTTTGCGGGCGAAGCGATCGAAGAGTTGCAGAACTATTCATGGCCGGGAAACGTTCGAGAGTTGCGGAATACGATTGAGCGAGTGGTAATCATGAATCCCGGGCTAAAAGTGGCCGCCGGCGACTTGCCACCGCACGGGAAAGAAGAGGCGCCGGTCGCATCCTTCAGGTTCCCATCGTTCAAGGAAGCGACCGATGCTTATCACCGCGAGTTTATCCAACGGAAACTTGACGAGGCCGAGGGCAACGTCTCGCGCGCCGCGGAACTGATGGGCGTTGACCGCAGCCACTTATATCGCCGCATGCGGGCGCTGGGCATTCCCAGTCGCAGCGAACGCGCTGGGGTTTCCTAGAATTTTTTGTAACGACCTTCTTTCTTCAGACTAAGACTCGAATTGAGAATCGGCATTTGAACCCGGAGGGTTCGACGAAAGTAGCGGGTGGTCGAAGCGAAGCGTAGACCACCGGAGACTGTCGAGCAATTGACCGCACCCTGAAGGGGTGCCAGCAATCTTTTCTCGCACCCCTGCGGGGTGCCGATCAATTTCTTTTCGCGTTCCGGTGGTCTGCGCTGCGCTTCGACCACCGGCTACTATCTGGCAGCCTTCCAGGCTGAAGACTATTACACGTGATGCTTTCGTGCTTATAGGGACGTACTGAGGCCGCAGTTTTAGGCGGAATTACAAAACTTTTTACAGTCGCCGATGAAGGGTTACGTTAAAAGTGCTTATCTGTTAATCTCTGTTTTCGCATCGAAGGGTGCGTATTAGTAAGTTGAGGTTGAAATGGACTACACGACTCGAGAGCTCCTGAAGCGATATGCAAAGCTGGCGATAGGCCAGCCGTTTTCGCCGATTCTGCTAAACATTCTAGTGACATCTGTCTGCGACATGCGGTGCACTCACTGTTTCTTTACTGAAGAGCTGGACGACCGTCCGCGCAAGAAGTTGCAGATGAAGACGCACGAGATTGAACAAATCTCCGAGACTTTGGGAGGCAACCTGGGTGTTTTGATTCTTGCCGGGGGCGAGCCTTTCACACGCAAGGATCTGCCGGAGATAGCGCAGAGCTTCTATAGGAACAACAAGCTCGAGTCGATCTACATCATGTCGAACGGGCAGATTCAGAAACGAATCTTTCCCGACATCACTCGCATCCTGGAAGAGTGTCCAGATCTGAACGTCACCGTCGCTCTTGGTATTGATGGTCTCAAAGGACCGCATGAAAAGATCCGCCAAAAGCTCGGCTCCTGGGACATCGCAATCGATACCGCACGGCAGCTTCAGTTGATCAAAAAGGAATATCCGAAACTCGACGTGCAAACGTGCACCTGCTTCATGAACTCGAATCAGGATACGATTTTTGAGTGGTACGATTTCTTGAAGTATGATCTCAGACCTGACAAAGTTAACTTCAACTACATTCGTCCACCATCAGCCGATCCTATAGAACTCGACATCGATCACTCGCGCTATAAGAAACTCGCGAGCATGATTGACGACGACTCGCGTCACGCGGCAATTAAGAACAACTATGGTGGCAAGGCCGGTTTTTTTAAGGCCGCGATCGATATATACATGCACGATTTGATCGCGAAGACGCAGGAAACGCAGAAGGCGCAGATGAAATGCTACGCCGGAACCGCGGGCGGCGTTATCTACGACGAGGGTACTGTGTCCTCTTGCGAGAACCTCGCCCCGATCGGCAACCTGAGAGACTTCGATTGGAACTTCCAAAAGCTCTGGTTGTCGCCCGCGATGAAGGAAAGGCGCAAGAAGGCGCTGGACGGTTGTTTCTGCACGCACGAATCGAACAGTTACTACCCGTCATTGCCTTTTAATCCGGGCCACTTGATCCAGATCAAGAAGCTGGAAAAAGAAATGAAGAAGGCGCGGAAGGAAATGGATCGTTTGCAGCCCGAGCCGGAAGGGATGACGGCTAGAGCGTAACGCTTACCGCAAAGCGGTTATGGAACTCAGCCCAGGGTTGGCGCGTTTCGCGGCTACCCTGGGTCCCGAAGTCATAGAACGTTCCAACCCCAATGGGGTTATGGCAGTTCTTTTGAGCTTTTGCGTGGTTGGGAAAACCGATAGAACCCCTTCAGGGTTCATGTCTTCCGTAACTCTTTTTCCCAGGGTAGCCGCGAAGCGCAGCAACCCTGGGCTAAGTTCCAAAACCGCTTCGCGGTACCATTCCCCGAAATTGACATGATGAGAGTTTGCTAAAGTTTATCGGACCCAATGTCGCAGCGCGTTCCCAAAATTTTGATTCTTTCGTCCGACACCGGTGGTGGGCACCGATCCGCCGCGGCGGCGATCGTTGCGGGCGTGCAAAAGTTTTTCGATGGGCAGTCGTACGCCATTCGCGTTGTCCGTGCCGTTGAAGAGTCCCACTCCATCACCGCGAAGATGGTTGGAATCTACAATTGGGTGCTCAGGAATAAGCAACACTGGATGAAGTATCTTTACTGGGGCGTGAACAGGTTTCGCCCCGAAACAAGAGAGTTTTTCCATAAGCGATGTGTTGGCTACGTCGTTGATCTCTTTGAGCGCTGGTGCCCGCATGTCGTTGTTAGTGTCCATCCGCTAACGCAGCACATCTTCGGTCGAGTCCTTAAGGAATTGAAACTCGCCGACCGAATTCCGCTGGTTTCAGTAGTGACCGATCCGTACTACGGATTTTGGAAAGGCTGGGCGTGTGACGACGTGACCCTTTACCTGGTGGCGAGCGACGAGGCCAGGCGGCAGTTGATTGATTATGGAATCGCGCCCGAGCGAATCAAAATTTCGGGGATGCCCGTCCATCACAAGTTTGCCTATCCGGGTGAAGAAGCTGCGCAGGCTGCCCGCAGGGCGCTGGGATTGGACCCGGACAAATTCACTGTGTTCGTCAATGCGGGTTGGGAAGGCGGCGGCAACATTCCCCAGATTTTCCGTGAGCTGGTGCGCGGGCAGCTCGAGGTTCAGGCTATTTTCCTGGCTGGTCGAAATGAAGAGCTAAGGGCTGACGCGCAATCGCTGGCGGAGACCGCTTCCTTTCCGGTCAAAGTAATCGGCTACTCGGAGCATGTCGAGCAACTGATGGGCGCGGCCAACGTGATGATTTCCAAGCTCGGGGGACTGACAACCTTCGAAGCCTTCGCCTGCCGGCTGCCGATTATCGCCGACGCGATTACCGCGCCGATGCCGCAAGAGGCGGGTGCAGCCAGCCTGCTGGTGAAACGTGGCGCCGGAGTGCTGTTGCAGCGGGCCAGCGATATTGTTCCCGTAATCCGTCGTATGGTTGAAGACACTGCGCATTACTCCGCCATGCGTGCCGCGACGATTGGTCTGGCCATTCCCAACGCCACTCGCCACATAGTTGAAGAGATCGCCGCGCTAATTCCGGCGCCAACCGAGACGACGGAGCAGGTTGTTCTGGCCGAAGTTGTTTCCGCCTGACCATGCCCTTAATTACCACCGTCCCCAACACCACAGTCGCGCGTTGTTGTAAAGTGAATCGGTACCTTGCCATGTGTCTCGTTGACTGTTAGCAGTTTTCAGAGTTTAATCTTTCAGCAAACAAATCAGGTTCCAGCTTCAAGTTTTGAGATTCGCGGATTTCAGATCTGAGATTTGAGATCTCAGATCCAAGACTTGCCCGCTTGCGTTCTTCGAAGCGGGCTTTTTAGGAGACAAATTAGAAAGTGAGCCTATTGCTCGAAGGTAAGCGCGCGTTCATAACCGGAGGCACGCGCGGCATTGGTGCGGCGCTCTGCGACATTTTCGCGCGTGAGGGCGCCGACGTCGCTTTCAACTACAACACCCGGGACGATCTCGCCGCCGAGATCAGAGCGAAGATTGAAGGTCACCAGAGACGTGCGCTCAGCTTCAAGGTTTCGGTTACAGATCGCCTGGGCCTAAAGAAGCTAACGCGCGAGCTGGTGGAGAAGTGGGGTGGCATCGACATTCTGGTCAACAATGCCGCAATCAATCGCGGCGATAATTTTGCCACCACCACAGACCGCGCCTGGGACGAAGTGATCAATACAAATGTCGGCAGCCTCTTCGCGGTGACCAAGCCCATCTACAAGCAGATGATTCGGCAGCGAAAGGGAAGCATTCTCAACATTACTTCCATCGGCGCCATGCGGGCGTTGCCAACGGCAGTACATTACGCGACTTCAAAAGCGGCAATGATCGGATTCACGAAATGCCTCTCGCGTGAGGCAGGCACGTTTGGCGTTAAGGTTAACGCAATCGCCGCTGGGATTTTTGATACAGAGTTAGCGCAGGCATTGCCCGAGCGCTTGCTGCAAATGCATCACTTCTGGGCTTCAGCGGGCCGCCTCGGTCGGCCTGAAGAACTCGCGGAGTATGCCGCCTTCATGGTGAGCGATCGCAACAGCTTCATGAACGGGGAAGTTGTGATCGTTGACGGCGGCGCGATTACTTAGGATTGAGTCCCGTTAGGAACGCAATGTTTATAGCTTCGTAGTCTTAACAAAGAAACTTTGGCAGCGGAAGTTGCCGCCGAGCGACAACTCCCGCTGCCATTCTTGTTTGGGGACTTGTTTCTATAAACATTTCGCTCCTAACGGAGCAAAGAAAAACGTTGAATGCTTCTACTTGGAGAGCCATGGCAAACAAGTTTAGGTCAGGAAGGCTCGCCCCCGCTCTTTTCGCCAATCAGCTCCTCAAGCTTCTTCTCGAGGTTTCTGATTTTTCGCTGCATCTCGCCCAATCGCCGAAACGCGGCTGTCGATCTCAGCCAATCACGATTGTCGAAAGCCGGAATGCCGGAAATAACTTTTCCTGCCGGCACATCGTGGCTGGTTGCACTCTTGGCGGTAACCACAACGTCGTCGCCGATTGTCAGGTGGCCGGCCACGCCGGCTTGTCCCGCCAGTATTACGCGACTGCCAATATGCGAACTCCCGGCGAGCCCAACCTGAGCGCACAGCAAGGTATCTTCCCCAACAGTACAGGAGTGTCCGATCTGAACGAGGTTGTCGATTTTCGTTCCGCGTCCAATCCGCGATTCTCCTACCGATGCGCGATCTATAGTTGTGCCGGCGCCAATCTCAACGTCATCCTCAATAACCACGCGGCCAGTTTGCGGAATCTTCAGCCAGCGCTTCTGCTCATCCTTCGCAAAACCAAAGCCGTCGCAACCGACCACCACGTTGTTGTGAATGACCACACGTTCGCCAATTTGCGAGCGTTCGCGAATAAC
>JBGPYG010000282.1:0-5645 GCA_041493085.1 Pyrinomonadaceae bacterium
AGGCTCGCGTCTGCTGCCTCTCATGGGTCAACAGATGACTCCCATTGCCACGCCGGTCGTCTTTAGCGGCATCAGCCAGGAGTCGCTCGCGATGTTCGCACCGCAACTCATGGCCAACGGCCTGCTCCCGGTTTCGGGTGCCGGAGGCTCGGCAGGTATTACGCCGCTGGCGAAAGCGACTGAGAAAACGCTTACACCCGGAACATCAGTCAGCGTGCAGTTGGTTCGCGGCGACTATTCAATTGCAGCGTCAGGCACGGTCACGTTTCGCGATGGCGATCGCATTTACGCGTTTGGTCATCCCTTCTTGAGTTTGGGCGCTTCAGACATGCCGATGAGCGAGACCGCGGTGGTTACGGTTATTCCAAACGTAAACAATTCTTTCAAGTTGTCAGTCCCAGGCGCGATGATGGGCTCGATTTCTCAGGACCGCGCCTCCGGTGTTTTTGGTGAACTGGGGCAAGCGCCAAAAATGATTCCGGTGAAAATCAACTTGCACACCAGCCGCGATCGGAGCGAGACCTATTCCTACGAAATCGCCAACGACTCTTTTCTGACGCCGCTACTGCTGAACATCACGGTCTTCAATACGATTACTTCCAGCGAGCGTGCTCTGGGTGATTCCACAATCACAATCAAGGGCGCTATCAATGTCAAAGGGCAGGAGCCAATCGAAGTGGATCGTCGCTTTTCAGCAGGGAATTCACCCATCCTCGCGGCCGGTTCCGTTGCCGGACCAATCAGCTCACTCCTGGGCAGCGGCTTCGACGACGTTCAGATTGAGGGTGTGACGCTCGACATTTCTTCTACCGATACCAAGTATGCAGGCACGCTCGAACGAATCGCGCTGAGCAAAACAGAAGCCCGGCGCGGCGAGAGAATTGAGATTCAAGCCTACGTGCGGACGGAATCCGGCAAGCAGTTTGTTCAGCGCATCCCGGTGCAGATTCCCGAAGACGCCAGCCCGGGTCAACTACTTGTTTTCGTCGGGGATGGCGGAGCGCTTCAGGAAGGTTCTGCTGCCAGGGCTTTCGTCCCGCAGGATTTGGGCCAACTGGTGAAGGCCATAAACAAAGTGAAGAAGAGCGATCGACTTTACGTGAAGCTGTTTCGCATCACTCCCGGCGCGGTTATCGGCACCAGTGAACTGCCAAATCTGCCGCCGTCTGTAGTTGCTACGCTCAATAGCGACAGAAACTCAGGTGGTTACACACCTACGGTTCTGTCTGCCGTTTATGAGATGGAGCTGCCCCCGGCGGAATTCGTGATCTCCGGACAACAATTGATTGGACTTGATATCGTGCCGTAACTCGGACCTGTGTTGGCGCGCTCTGGCGCGCCCGGAAATAAAAAGGGCGGACCCACGTGGTCCGCCCTTTTTGCCGCTGAGCGCACATCTCGGGTGCGCTCGATTTATGGATGCGATGGGAGGAGCTGATAACTAGACTGCTGGTTTCGCTTTTCGCCGTTGGCGAAGTTTGGCTGCGATGCCTGCCAGGCCGGTACCTAATAGCACCATTGTGGCCGGCTCTGGAACAGTCGTATTACAGTTTGGCGTAACTACAAACCGCGCGCACAGGAAATCCCTGAACTCACCATTTTCAGTTCCATATATCGTTACTGGTAATACCGTGGCGGCCACTGAGAAAGTATCAAAGTTAAAAATCAAAGGTGCTAGTCCCGTGACTCTGACTGAGTCCTGGATAGAGGTGACCGTGAGCGTGGCCAGCATGTTGAGCGTCTGCGTCTGGCCGTTAACCGTCAGCAACTGGGAGAAATTGAATTGATAGGTGCCTCCGGAACCGAAGCCCGTAAAGCCTGGCGTGAAGAGCAATGGATTGATGAGCGCGGTAAAACTGCCTCCCATCGAGTCGGCCACATTCGAATCCGAATGGGCGCGGCCGAAGAGCGCATCAAAGTTTGGGTTTACCGTGCCTTGCCCATTATTTCCCATGCCGAGAAGCTCAAAGCCGCTCGTGCTCGTAGTGATTCGGATCGGATCCGCATTCACGGCAGGACCGAGCATCAGCATCAGTGCAAAGGTGGCGAGACAGCAGCCCAGTTTCGCTTTGCTAAACATATTGGTGTTCCACTAGCACTCGGTACTTTAATTGTATGCCTCAAATAAAAGTCGGAACGTCGCGAAGTTTGAGGCAAGAAAGCCATGTGAGTTGGCTTGGGGCAAAACCAACTCCAGGCGGTTGTTGACGACATCACGCGTTCGAGACGTGGCCGGCACTAAATACCTTCTGTTGGTGTTTTCAAATAACTAAAGCTATTAGATTTCCAGAAAAAAAGTGATGGCCTTACAGCGAGTGGATGCTAGCCGTCAACTTCGCAGCGACCGTGTTTCGCCAGTTTCAATTTGACGTTGAGTCTTGCATCCATTCGCTACTGCTCAAGGTTCTGTAAACAAGCGAGCCGTTCAACCGCAGTTCACGGTTTGTTGACGACAAACAGAAACCGCCCTTTAGAACGGGGCATTAGCTCCGCACTCCTGGCAAAGCCCAGGCTCTCGATCCTTCGTTCCAATCGTTGTCCCCCCGAGAGTAGCAGCGTGGCCTGCGGCGGTGCCCATTCCAACAGATGGGGCAGCATTTCTTCAAAGCGTTCCAGGGCACGACACGTAACAAAACCAACCGCAGGGACGGCCACGTCTTCAAATCGCTCGGCAATTACGCTGGCTCTCGCGGACACCCCCGTCTTAGATAAAGCTTCGCGAAGAAACACGGCTTTCTTTTGGGAGGCCTCGATCAGGACGGCCTCAAGATCGGGCCTGACGATCAGGCAGGGAATGATAGGCAATCCGCCGCCGGCACCGACCTCAGCAACGCTGGCGCCATTTGGGAGATGTTTGAGCAGGAGGAGTGATTCGAGAACGTGGCGCGTCGCAAACTCTTTAGCTGAGCACGGCGCCACGAGGTGCACGCGGGAGTTCCAGGCGCTGAGCAGTTCGTAATATTCTGACAACCCCTCGAGCGCTTCCGTCGCAAGCGTCACACAGTAGGCAGCGGCCTCGCTCTCCAGCGTTTCTCTAAATTGTTTTGTCGCCGACGTTGCTTTCATTTCCCTGGAAGTTAGTCTCCAGCCGGTAGCGGCGAAATGTCTATAGTGGCGAGGCCGAAAAGTAGTTCCCAGCCCGTTTGCGGGCGAAAGACCTAAACATTTCGCTCCTACCGAGCCTGGAGGCAGATGTATCTCAGACTGTTCTATACAAATTTCGCCGCTACGCGGCTTTCGCTGGCAAGCTGCTAATCAAACGTCTAAGTCAGCCCGCGGCTTTGTCGGTTTGTGGCTACGCATGCGATGCTTAGACATCTGTGTATCCACTTTCATCTTCGTGAGTTTATATGATTGACGACTTCGCTGGACAATTAACTGAGAACCTGGCAAAGCAACATCAACGCTTGGGACAAGCCGTGACCGCCATCATCACGGAATACGCAGCTAGTCTCGACTCAAGAAAAGTTACGTCTAAGGCAACGCCCCAGGATCTGGAAAAGATTTTTGACGAGCCATTTCCCGAGAAAGGAATAACAACCGAGGAGATCCTGGACCGGTTCACCAAGGACGTCATTACCCACGCGATGCAGGTTCCCAGTCCACGCTACTACGGCCAGTTTAACCCGACGCCACTGCCAATCGGCGTGTGGGCTGATGCGCTGGCTTCAGCGCTGAACCAAAACGCGGGTGCGTGGCGCAATGGTCCGACGTCGGCAATGATCGAGGCGCGAGTGCTTCGGTGGCTGTGCGAACTGATCGGCTATGGCGCGGAAAGCTTTGGCGTGTTGGCAAGCGGGGGCACGGAAGCGAACCTCATTGCGCTCAAGTGTGCGCGCGATCGTGCGCAGCAAGCTGCTGTGCTGCACGGTCTAAGATCCGAGCCGGGCGACCTGACTGTTTATGCTTCCGAACAATGCCACTTTTCCATCGAGCGGAGCGTTGACATTCTTGGGCTCGGTCGCAACAGTCTGCGCAAGATTGCCGTGGAGGAAAACTTTCACATTCGCACGGACGCATTGCAAAAGCAGATCGAGATGGACCGCAGCGCCGGCTGCACACCTTGTTGTGTGATCGGAATTGCCGGCGCGACTTCTACCGGAGTGATCGATCCGCTGGCGGAGTTGGCGGCCATCGCGCGAGGGAATGATTGCTGGTATCACGTGGATGCGGCTTATGGCGGCACGTTGGCATTCTCGGAAAAGCATCGCGGCAAACTGAAGGGCATCGAGCTGGCGGATTCAATCACCTTCGATCCGCACAAATGGATGTTTGTGCCGTTTGCCTGTGGCGCCGTGCTGGTGCGCGACGGCGGCCGCGTCTTGCGCGATTCGTTTGATATCACGCCGGAGTATTTGAATGAAGACCGCGGCGGCACCGATGTCGAGTTTGATTTCTTTCGCTACGGCCAGATGGGCACGCGCCGCTTCAGTTCGCTTAAGCTCTGGATGGCGCTGAAATTTATGGGCCGGCAAGGTTATGCGGCCGTGATCGAGCGTCAAATAGAGCTGACAGACTATCTGGCAAGTCGCCTCGATGAGTTAACTGACTTCAAACGCCTGACGGAGGTTGAGACAGCGGTTTGTTGTTTCAAATTTCAGCCACCGGGTTTAGAGAATATCGACGGCGTCGAACAAGATCGTTTACAACAGCGGCTGCAACAGAAGATTGAGCGAAGCGGCGAAGCCTGGATTACGACTACTGTTCTCAACGGGCGCCGGGCGTTGCGAGTGAACATCAATAGTTTCCTCACCGAGCGGCGTCACATCGATGATTTGATAGAATTGCTGGAGCGCACAGGCAAAGATCTTGTTTAACGTAGCGGTGGCGGCTCAATTGAAATTCTCTGCGCCACCTCTGCGTGCTCGGCGCCTCGGCGGTTAGTGTGGTTCGGGAATGTTCACCGCTGAGACGCAGAGGCCGCCGAGATTGCGCAGAGGAAACATGGGCATCTGAGTGATGCATTTAAAAAGTCATTTACTAATCGTGGGGCTTCTGTTGATCTGCTTTTCTGCGGGCGAAGCGGATCGTGTCAGCGCGCAAACGGATTCACCACGTTCGCTGGCCGCAATCCGATCGCAGGCCGAGTTTGACTCGCTGGCCGTAACGTACGATCCGGACACTCCCTACGCGCTGCCACACCTGCTTTTCGTTATCGATCGCAAAGATCAGAACAGAATCTATTACGTCAACACCAGGCGATACGCATTTCACAAAGACTTCGTTAACGGCACCTATCTCTCGCTCGAACGCGGTCGCGAGTTTTTTGAGAACAACTATCTGAAGGCGAATCGCCGCTTCATCCTCGGGACGATCGCTTATCAAACTCCGCTGAAGCGCTGGACGTTTGAATTCTGGGAGGGCGATCTGATTCCCGCGGATCAGATCAAGCTCACTGCCGAGGTAATCAAGCCGAGCTTTTTCATTCCCGTCGCCTATAAGCCAAATTCAATTCACCAGGATGATGAATCCCGTAAAGTCGCGGGACTCCAGCGCGTTTCGCAAAGCGATATCGCCAAAGAGCAGGAATATCAGGCGCTAAACTTAGCCAAGGGTTTGGGCCGGATTCACGTCATTCCGAAACTCGACGAGCACGTTGAAATTGGATTCAATGAAATACTCGTGCTCGATGAAGTTCCGATTCA
>JBGPYG010000134.1:0-8655 GCA_041493085.1 Pyrinomonadaceae bacterium
GTAAACGGGGCCTTTGGACAAATCCTGCAAGGTGATGTTCATACTTGCGTCTCGATAAATTGGAAATTATGAAAACTCATGCCTAACACTGGGACCCGCTCTGACTGGGACCGCGGGCGTCCCGCCCGCTTTCGTTGAATGCCACTCTGTCAGAGTCGAGAGCTTCAACTGTGACTTGAGTGAACTTGTCGCTTGATGCGGGCGAGACGCCCGCGGTCCCAGTAACGCGGTCCCAGTAAAACGAACTCACAGCGTTCTCGTCACCTTCGACAACGAACGCGGTTGATCCGCGTCTAACCCTTTTGCGTCGGCCAACAAGGCGGCGAATAGCTGTCCGGGAATTATATAAGGAATCGGCGCCACAAATTCATCAATCTCTTTCGGCATGATGATCGCGCGAGTACAGTTTCGCGCGGCTTCAAGATCGCTGGTTATGACCAGAGTGTCGGCGTGCAATTCTCGCAACCGGGCAATCAGATTTTTTACGCCAGGTAACATTACCCCCGGAGGCGCAAAAAGAACTACCGGAAAATGACGCTCCACCATCGCCAACGGTCCATGAAGAAAGTCTGCCGAAGAAAAACGTTCGGCCACCACGTAGCAGGTTTCCATTAACTTCAACGCCAACTCATAAGCGTTTGCGTAGGCAAGTCCGCGCCCGACGACCACACAGTTCTCCATAAACACATAACGCTGGACGAGCTCGAGTATCGCCGGCTGCTGCTCGAGCGCCCGTGCCGCAAAATTCGGAATCGCATCATAAGACCAGGCGGGCGTACTTTCGGCGAGTTCCGCCGCCAGCATGTAGAACAGCATCATCTGGCCGGTGAAAGTCTTGGTTGCCGCAACCGAACGCTCGCGGCCGCCATGCATTAGCAATGTCTCATCAACCAAGCCAACCATCGACGACGACGGCTCATTCGTTATGCCGACGGTATAAGCGCCGCAAGCACGGGCGTTCCGGAGCACCTGGTTTATGTCTTCGCCTTCGCCCGATTGCGAGACGCCGACCACCAGCGCGTGCCTCAGATTGAGTTTCGCATTGTATAGCGTGTGCACCGATGGCGCCGAAAGCGAGACAGGAATGCCGGTAGTAATTTCCAGCAGGTAGCGGCCAAAGAGTGCGGCGTTGTCCGAGCTGCCTCGGGCCACGAGCACAATGAGATCGATCTCGCGCGACCGAAGGAAGTTTCCCAGTCGTGAAATCTTTGCGCGCTCTGTTTGAATGGTGCGCTCAAGCGCCTCAGGCTGCTCAGCGATTTCCCGAAGCATCAACGACAAGAGATTATCCTCAGTAAGGTTGGACAGACATTCTTGTCTGTCGATCTTTCTATCAGAACCGGGAGCGGACCGGGGTCCCCGCGCGGGCAGCCCGCGTGGGGTGGTGGTAGCGACTGGCGGGATGCTCAACGATCAGACCGGGAGTTATGGAAGAGATGGCCGAAATCCAAGTCGCGTGTTTGGCCGGTCGCTACCGCTCCCGGTTCTGATAAGCTACAAGGACAGGCAGGAATGCCTGTTCCTACCAAAAGCATTGTATTCCCCGCCGATTTCGGTTAAATACTCATACCGTTTTTGCCCAACACTAGCTCCGGCGTCGTACTTCAATGCTTAACACTTTAACACGAAGCGCGGTCGTGCGTCCGTTGGTCCTTCTGGCCTTGATCGTCGTCGCCAGTTCGGTGGCGATGTCTCAGGAGCAACGCCCGGTCTCCGCCATCCAGCTGATACCTCAGCCCAGACAAATCGAGGTTAAGGCTGAGGTGTTTCGACTCGGCGGGACTACCCGCGTTGTGCTTGCAGATCCACGTTCAGAAGATGATCGCTTCGCAGCGGCGGACTTTACAAACGACGTTCAAGAGACTGCGACGCTCACAATGAAGATCAGTACTTCCATCTCGCGCCACTCGGTCCTGATCGGCAACATCGATCTACCGGCGGTGCAGGTTGTATTGCGGAGACTCGGAATCAGTGTGCCGACGAATCTGGATCCGGAAGGTTATGTCCTGTCGGTCAACGCCAATGAGGTCCTGGTGGCAGGCAAGACTGCGGCGGGCACTTTCTACGGTCTGCAAACTCTGAAGCAACTCGTCCGCGGCGAAGGCGTGGCCGCGTTCATTCCGGCCGTGGAGATCGTGGACTGGCCAGCGATGCGCTGGCGCGGCGTCTCGGATGATATTAGCCGCGGACCGGTGCCCACTGTGAACTACATAAAACGCCAGTTGCGAACCTTTGCGGCGTTCAAGCTAAACCTGCACTCCTTTTACATGGAGCAAACTTTTGCGAGCAGCTCCCATCCGTTAATCGGCCCAGCCGGAGGCTCACTTACTCCTGATGAGATACGCGAGCTGGTGGCCTACGCGCGGCGCTATCATATTGAGTTGGTGCCGGAGCAGCAGACCTTCGGCCATCTGCACAAGGCGCTGAGGCTCGAGAAGTACAACGAACTTGCGGAAACACCCCACGGCGATGTTTTGTCGCCGCAGCAGGAGGGGAGTTACAAATTGATCGCCGATTGGTATCGCGAGCTGAATGAGTTGTTCCCCGGCAAATTTTTCCACATCGGGGCCGACGAAACTTTTGAGTTGGGTGAAGGGCAAAGTCGCGAAGCTGCCCGCGCGCGCGGTGTTGGCGCAATCTACTTCGAACATTTGAATCGGGTACGCGAGGTGCTAAAACCTTACGACCGCCGCTTGATGTTCTGGGGAGACATCGCGCTGAATCATCCCGATCTGATCGGCAGTATTCCCAAAGATATGATCGTGATGAACTGGGACTACGCGCCGAAAGATGACTACCTCCCGCGCATCCAGCCGTTCAAGGACGCCGGTCTGGAACAGTTCGTCTGTCCCGGAGTGCACAATTGGAACCAGATATTCCCGAATCTCGACGCGGCCTCAAAAAACATCGCCAACTTTGTCCGCGACGGGCAAGCGTCCGGCGCGCTCGGCATGATGAACACAAGTTGGGACGACGATGGCGAGTCGTTGTTTGAAATGACCTGGTATGGGATTGTGCTTGGTGGCGCCGCTTCCTGGCAAAACAAAGCCATCGACCGCGACGCGTTTGATGATGATTTTGATTGGGCGTTCTTTCGCCACGAAGGGAATGAATTTACCGAGGCGCTGCACGCGCTGGGCAGCGTGAACGGTTTGCTGGGCACCGGCGCCAGTGACGAGATGTTTTGGCGCGATCCGTTTAATTCGAACTTCCAGGGACAAGCACGAGCTCTGAACAGCCAGGTTCGGGAAATGCGTTTGGCCGTTGAGAACGCGGACGAACTATTGCTGCGTAACGAAACGCGCGCGCGTCGTAACCGGTCGATGATTCCGGTCATGCGTTTTGCCGCGCAAAGGTTTGATCACCTGGGACGAAGGATGCAGGTGGTGGAACAATTCAGTCAGGACTATTGGGATGCTTACCTGAATCTCGGCGACCGCCGCAAGGTTGGGCACTTGCGCAGCTATTGGGGAAACATCTACAACTCGCTGCGGGAAATGGCAGAAGAGCTGACGATATTGAAAGAAACTTATCGACGGCAGTGGCTCGCCGAAAACCGGCCCTATTGGCTCGACAGCGTGCTCGCTCGCTACGATCAGGCCATCGCCATCTGGCTCAACAAGAGCAGGTCACTTGCCGACGCAGTCAGGAATTACAATACAAATTCGATCTTGCCCGACCCGGAAGAGTTTGGGTTAGGGCCACGACCACAACCGGCAGCGCGATAAATGTCCAAAGTCCAATGTCCAATGTCCAATGTCCAAAGTCAAGACAGAACCCGCTTCCGCAAGACCTATCACCCTCATTTCTTACGCTCAGGAGGCGAACACGATGAAGATCAAGAAATTCGAGGACATTGAATCCTGGAAGAAGACCCGACGATTAACTAACGAGATCTATCAAACAACCGGAACAGGCAAGTTCGCTCGCGATTTTGGCTTAAAGGATCAGATACGACGAGCATCAATTTCTATCCTCTCAAACATCGCTGAAGGCTTCGAGCGAGGCGGTGACAAAGAGTTCTTACAGTTCTTAGCAATGGCGAAGGGATCCTGTGGAGAAGTTCGAGCCCCACTTTACATCGCTTTGGATCAAGGCTACCTAGCCCGAGAAGTATTTGAAGGATTGTCGAAGAACACAGTTGAGATTGGCCAGTTAATATCTGGATTCATGAAGTACCTGAGTAACTCAGAACTTCGTGGAAGCAAATACCGCTAACTACGCGGACATTGGACTTTGGACATTGGACATTGGACAACAAGAGAGCATGTCAGATTCTCCCTCCAACAAGACAACGACGAGCGACCGCGTTGTTTCGCTAGACGTCTTCCGTGGCATCGCGATCGCGGGAATGGTTCTGGTAAATAATCCGGGCACGTGGAGCAGTATCTATTGGCCGTTGGAACACGCCGAGTGGAACGGCTGGACGCCGACGGATCTGATCTTTCCGTTTTTCCTGTTCATTGTCGGCGTGGCCATTCCGCTGGCGTTTGGCCGGCGAATCGAAAGCGGTGGCAGCAAGCGCGACCTCTATTTGAAGGTCATCAAACGCACCCTGATTATTTTTGCGTTGGGAATGTTTCTCGCCGGCTTCCCCTACTTTCACCTTGCGACCATCAGGATTCCCGGCGTGTTGCAACGCATCGCAGTTTGTTATCTATTTGCCTCGATCATTTTTCTGACAACCAAGGTGAGAACGCGGGTCATCATCACAATCGCCCTGCTCGTTATCTACTGGCTGCTGATGACGCGTTTGCACGCGCCGGGATTTGTCACAGGAGATCTGAGTAAAGAAGGAAGCGTGGCGTCGTTTGTCGATCGGGTAACCTTCGGGCCGCACATTTGGAAACAAGGAAAGGTTTACGACCCGGAAGGAATACTCAGCACGATCCCCGCTATCGCTACGACGCTGTTTGGAGTCTTGACGGGACAGTGGCTGCGCACCGCGAAATCGCCATATGAAAAAGTCGCCGGGCTATTTATTGCCGGGGCGTGTTGCGTTGCGATTGGTTGGTGCTGGAATCCGTTCTTCCCAATCAACAAGTCGTTGTGGACAAGCTCGTATGTGTTCTTTACGGGCGGACTGGCGCTCGAGTTTCTTGCCTTGTGTTATTGGCTCATCGACATCAAGAAATACCAACGCTGGGCCAAGCCGTTCGTTGTGTTTGGCGTTAATGCAATTGCGCTCTTTGTCGGCACGGGCGTGATGGCAAGATTGATGGGACTGATCAAGTTGCCCTGGGGCGGCACGCAGATCTCGCTGCAAGGCTGGATATTCCAGAAGCTTTTTCTCTCCTGGACCTCGCCGATAAATGCGTCGCTCGCGTTCGCAATATGTTTTATTCTGCTGTGGCTGGGATTGATGTGGATTCTTTATTCCCGGAAGATATTTATTAAGATCTGAACGCGTCCAAAGTCCAAAGTCCAAAGTCCAACGTCCGGTTGCGATAATGACTTTGGTCATCGGACGTAGACTCTTGATAGCGATCGTCCGGAGTTAAACTTCTACTAGCCATACGAAGACATTGGACATTGGACTAATTTGAAAGGAGACCCTTATGCCAACTTACATTTCACTGCTCCGCTGGACACAACAAGGCGCTGCAAACGTTAAGGACAGTCCCAAACGTCTCGACGCCGGCCGCAAAGCTTTCAAAAAACTCGGGGTGGAAATAAAAGACACTTACCTGACCATGGGTCGTTACGACCTCGTCTGTGTAATCGAAGGACCCGATGATGCAACTGTTGCTCGGGCGCTACTGACACTCGGATCTCAGGGCAACATTCAGACGGAGACGCTGAAGGCCTGGACTGAGGACGAGTTCCGCAAGATCGTGGGGTCGTTGTAAGAACAGTCCAAAGTCCAAAGTCCAAGGTCCAAGGTCCTCCTTGCCAGGTTGAATGCTGGGTAGCCCAAGTCTCTCAAGATCACGACGGACTTTGGACGTTGGACATTGGACTATTTCGCGTAGCCAGGCCCGCGGAGGACTCGTCCCGCCAGCGTCGGCGTTCGCTGACCATTGTCGACGCTGATCTGACCGTTCACTATTACATATTTGATCCCATCGGGATGTTGATTCGGAACTTCAAACGTGGCGCGATCAATCACCCGCCGCGGATCAAAAATGGTGATGTCCGCAAACATTCCTCCGCGCAAGAGTCCACGATCACGCAGACCCACGCGCGCGGCGGGCAGTCCGGTCATTTTGTTAATGGCCTGCGACAAAGTTAGCAGGCGCTCGTCGCGCACATAGCGCCCGAGAATTCTCGGATAACTTCCCCAGCCACGCGGATGTGATTTTGAACCAGCCAACGGCCCGTCGTTGGCGCGCGCGCCGCTATCGGTGCAGAAGCTCACGAAAGGAGCGCGCATCGCCGCGCGCATGTCGCCTTCGCTCATCATGAAATAGATCGCACCAGTTTGGCCGTGGTCGGCAAGGATGAGATCAAACAACGCGTCGAGTGGATCTTTTCCTTGTTCCTCGGCAATCTGCGACAGGCGCTTGCCCTGAATCGGTTCAAGGTCGCGATTGACCACAGATCCGATCAAGACGCCCGAGGCGCCACCGCTGCCCAGGTAAATGTTTTCCCATTCCTTCGAGTCAGCACTGATCTCTTTCTTAAGTTGCCGGCGAATGTTCTGGTCGCGCAGCCGTGCGAGCATCTTTTCGGTTCCACCTTCGAGTGCCCACGGGGGCAGGCACGCGCTAAGCGACGTGCTGCCCGCGATGTATGGATAGATATCGGCTGTGATGTCGAGGCCAGCGGCGCGTGCACGTCTGATCTTTGCCAGCACCTCAGGCATGCGGCCCCAATTTTTCTTGTAAGCAGTCTTCAGGTGCCAGATCTCGACGGGAATTTGCGCGCGGCGGGCGATCTGGAAAACTTCCGCGAGCGATTCGTCAAGCGCGTTAGCTTCGCTGCGTTGATGCGTCGCGTAGATGCCGCCATACTGCCGCGCGACTTTCGCGAGTTCCACAATCTCGTCTGTCTTCGCAAAGCGCGCGGGCACGTATTGCAGTGAAGTTGACAGGCCGAGCGCGCCGTCCTTCATCGCGCCGGCGACCAACTGCTTCATTTGTTCCAGCTCAGCGGGCGTGGGCGGGCGATTGTCAAAGCCGACGACGTACTCGCGAACTTGAGTGGCGCCGACGAAGGTGGCGAGATTGACGCCCGCACCCTGTTTTTCCAGCCGGCTGAAGTACTCGCCGAGCGTGCGCCAATCGATGGTCAGTTTGTAACGACGATTAAAATCCTCCTGTTCCTTAATAAGCCGCTCGTTGACGGGCGCGATCGATTCGCCTTCGCCGGTGATCTCGGTCGTCACGCCCATCATGACTTTGCTCATCGCGCGCGGGTCTATTAATAGATAGGTTTCCGACTGTCCCAGCATGTCAATGAAGCCGGGCGCCACCACCATTCCCGCGGCATCAATCTCGCGAGCTGCGCTGACATCCTTTAGCTTGCCGATACGCACGATCCGATCGCCATTGATCGCGATGTCCGCGATGTAACCCGGGCGGCCGGAGCCGTCGATGACGAGTCCATTCTTGATGAGCAGATCGTATTTGGGCGCGGAAGTCGTCGTGGCGTTTGAGACGAAAGAGAAGAGAAGCATGGTTGCTAGTGTCAGGGAAAGTGAAACTCTGATAAGCATTATTTCACCAGGTGTTGGATTGAATGGAGCGGCTGCATGGTAATTGCTACTGTCCCGCTCGGCAAGCTTCTTGCTTACGACTCTGCCTTTCCGTCCAGTTCTTTCAGCGCCGTTTAGAGGCGGGCATTGCCCGCCGTCTCAACGTTGAACCGGTGGGCAACGCCCACCTTCTAAGCAATCTTGAGGAAACTTCCGGGCGGCAAAGCCACGGCGGCCGAATCCAGTTGAATGGTCTCGTGTGACTTTCAATCAACGCCTGCGTAGAATTCAACGCCGTGACAAATGAACCCGTAACAGTCAAACAAATTGCAGAAGTAACGGGCGGAAGGCTAACCAGCGACCACAACGTCGTGGTAACCGATGTCAGCCATGATTCCCGCCGCGCCGGTCCCGGCAGTCTGTTCGTGGCCGTCCGCGGCGGATTGTTTGACGCGCACAAGTTTATTCCGCAGGTGATTGAGCAAGGCGCGGTGGGCGTGATTTCCGAACTCGAGTCGTCCTCAGATTTGCTGCCTGGTATCGAGCCTGGATCCATCGCTTGGCTTCAGGTTGAAAATGTCAGACGCGCGATGGCGTTAGCGGCGGCCGAGGTTCACCATCATCCATCACGCGAGCTTCAACTTGTGGGCATCACCGGCACAAACGGAAAAACCACCACGGCCTATCTTATCGCCTCGATTCCGGAAGCGGCCGGCGAACCGGTGGCGATGACGGGCACCGTCGAATACCGTCTCGGCGCCGAACGCCGCAAGGCCGAACGCACCACGCCCGAGGCCACTGACATGCAGCGGATGTAGCGCCAGGCAGTTGAGATTGGTTGCAAGACGGCGGTGATGGAAGCTTCTTCACAGGCGATGGATTTTCATCGCTGCGACGCGCTTGAATACGCGGTTGCGGTTTTTTCCAACCTCACGCGCGACCATCTCGACTATCACAAAACGATGGAGAACTACTGGTACGCCAAGCAGCGGCTGTTTGATGGACGTTTGGGAACAAGA
>JBGPYG010000215.1:0-6669 GCA_041493085.1 Pyrinomonadaceae bacterium
CATTGAACAGAAGCAAGCCGGTAATGACCGTGTTCCTCTCGGCGCGAGGAACACCGGAAGAGTTGCGGTCGGCAGACGCGAATATTCCGTCCTACGCGTTCCCCGAAACTGCGGCAATTGCTCTGGCGCGCGCGGCTCGTTATCGCGATTGGCGTGAACGACCTGAAACGGGCGCGCCCCTTTTTGAAAATATAAGGCGAGATGAAGCCGCTGCCGTCGTCGCTACAGCGCTTGCCCGTGGCGACGGCTGGCTTGTCCCCGAAGAAACCGCCACGCTGCTGTCTTGCTACGGCCTGCCTCTAATCGAACAAAGAATTGCCGCGACTACTAAAGAAGCGGGCGCGGCGGCGGAAGAGATGGGTGGAGACGTGGCGCTGAAAGCCATCGCTCCGGGCGTGATTCACAAGACTGAAGCAGGCGCGGTTCGTCTTCAGTTGCGCGGCGCTGAACAGGTTCGCACGGCTGCCGGCGAGATGTCGGAACAACTGAAAGCGCATGGACAATCACCAACCGGGTTTGTGGTCCAGCGCATGGCTCAGAAGGGAGTCGAGATGCTGGTCGGCGTCGTGCACGACCCGCAATTTGGGCCGGTCGTGGCTTGTGGCGCGGGCGGCGTTCAAGTGGAGCTGCTGCGCGACGTTTCAGTGCGCCTCACGCCGCTTGCAAAAGAAGATGCTGCGGAGATGATTCGCAGTTTGAAGACCTATCCCTTACTTACAGGCTTTCGCGGCGCGCCCGTCTGTGATGTAGCCGCGCTTGAAGAAGCGCTACTGCGCGTGAGCGCTATGGTTGAAGACATTCCGCAGATCGCCGAACTCGACTGCAATCCATTTGTGGTGCATGAGAGCGGAGCTGTCATTCTCGACGCTCGCGTCAGGGTGACAGCTGTCGAGCCCCGCCCATTGCTGGGCGTACGCCGCTGAGCTTAGTGCTCATTGTGTTTGTGGGCTGGAGTGTGTCGCTCCTGGGTTCCGAAACGCGCCGTTACCCGCAGCCATCGTGTGACTGGCTGCATCCGCCACAGCCGCTCGCACATGACGATTTGATTTCTGCGCTCTTACCCACCAACGAACGAAGCCGCAACCAACCACGCCGGCCAATGTAGGCGCACGCGGCGGCCACGATTAGTGCTGCAATAATTGTTTGCCAATAAGCCATCGTCATTAACTAAAACCAAGCAGGTGTCCACCCTGATAGGTGATGAGCGAGGCCACGTATGCAAGCACCAGCATGTAACTAACCATGAAAAGCGGCCAGCGCCAGGAGTTCGTTTCGCGGCGCACTATGGCAACGGTCGACATGCACTGGCAAGCGAGCACAAAGAAAACCATCAGAGAGAGTGCGACCAGAGGCGTCCAGACCCGTGAGCCATTTGCACGCCTCGCGTTGCGCAGCGCGGCCACGAGGGAGGTCGATTGCGCACCGGAGTCACCCCCCACGTTGTAGACAATGCTTAAAGTTGAAATGACTGTCTCCCGCGCGGCAAAGGACGAGATCAATGCGATACCAATTTTCCAGTCGAATCCGAGCGGTGCAATCACTGGTTCGATCAGACGTCCTGCCTGGCCGGCGTAGCTATTCTCTACCTGGGTCATGTGATCGTTGATGGTGTTTACGCTCGATCGCGGAAAGGTAACCAGGACCCACAGAAGAATTGAGATGGCCATGATGACTGTGCCCGCCCGCTTGAGGAAAACACCAACACGCGCCAGCAGAGTGTGGGCGACGTTGCCGAAACTTGGCAGCCGGTAAGGTGGCAACTCCATCACGAACGGCGGTGACGGAGCGTTCAAGATCGTATGTTTCAGGATCCAGGCGACAATGATTGCAACGCCGATGCCGAGTAAATACATTCCCAGAATCATTACTGCGCCGAGCGAGATGAAGCCCAGAACCTTTTGCCCGGAAAAGAAGGCGGCGATCATCAATGTGTAGACGGGTAGGCGTGCCGAACAGCTCATGAAGGGAGCAATCATGATTGTGGCCACGCGATCTTTAGGACTTTCAATAGTCCGCGTTGCCATAATTCCCGGCACAGCACAGGCGAAACTGCTCAGCAGCGGCACGAAAGCTTTGCCATGCAAACCGACGGCCCGCATCAGCCGGTCTATCAAAAACGCGGCGCGCGCCATGTAGCCGCTATCTTCGAGCAGAGTGATAAAGAAAAAAAGCAATAGTATTTGTGGCAGGAAGATGAGCACACCGCCAACACCGGCGATTATGCCGTCGACCAGAAGATCAGTCAGTATTCCCGCAGGAAAATGTGCACGTAACCCATTACCCAACGCGCTGAATACATGGTCAATCAGGTTCATGGGTAGGTTCGCCCAGGAGAAAATTGTCTGGAAGATCACGAGCATCACCAGAAAAAGAATCAACGGGCCGACAAATTTGTGCGTCACAAATGCGTCGATGCGTTCGCTGGTATTCGGGTGCTGCGCATCCTGATCCTCGGCAGATTCTTTAACAACGTTCTCAATCCATCTGTAACGCGCGGTCAACAATTCCTGCCACGACTCCGAATTAAGATCTGAACGCACGCTCAACTTGTTTTCGGCTGGTATCGAGAAACACCAGGCTGGTTTTTGTCTTAAACCGGCCATTGCCGCACTGACCACTGCTCGACCCAGGTCATCGATGCCGTGACGCCGTTTTGCGATTACGGGTACAACCGGCACGTCGAGAGCATCGCTTAATTTCTGAACATTGATCCGGAGTCCACTGCGCTCAGCGAGATCAAACATGGTCAGCGCCACGACCATCGGGAGACCTGTTTCGATGAGTTGCGTAGCAAGGTAAAGATTGCGAATGAGGTTGGTGGCATCTACGGTGACAATAACAACATCGGGTTCAGCTAGCTTCGAAGCCCGGCCGAGCAGAACATCACGAGCAATCTGTTCGTCGAGGGAAGTCGCGTCAAGGCTGTAAAGGCCTGGCAAGTCGATTACGCGCGCCGGTGGCAAAGCAGGCGCGAGCGACCATTGGCCCACCTTGCTTTCCACGGTAACGCCGGGATAATTCGCCACCTTCTGCCGCAGTCCGGTGAGGGCATTGAAAAGACTCGTCTTGCCTGTATTTGGGTTGCCGGCAACGGCAATGGTCAATGCCCGTTGCGAATCTCGTAAGCGGGATGGATCAACCTTGCTGGGAAGTATTTCTGTAACCGCGCTCATGGATGTGCTTGGGTGTTAGTGGAGCAGCAGGAGAGTTTCATTATTCGCACACGATCACAGTTATGGCTCGTGCTTCATTACGGCGCAGTGCAAGGTGATAGTCCCTAACACAGACCTGAATCGGATCACCCAGCGGCGCGGATTTAATGACTCGGACCGGCGCCCCAGGGACCATGCCCATCTCCATTAGCCTCAAGGCCACAATATCCGAGCCTGCCACCGAGACTATTCGAGCTGCGGAGCCAAGTGGTGTTTTGTCCAGGGTCACGAAACAGTCCTCCCAAAAATGAAAGTGGTTTTCAATATCACCGAGCCGATCTTGAGCAAATAGCGGGCCGCGTCGTAGATGCAACCCGTCCTTCTAATTTCCCTCGTTTTCGTAGCTGTCGGTGAAGATTGCACTAGTGAACCTGCGGAATTCTGCGCAAGGAAGTTGGATATTGCGCAGAGGATCTGGCCGCAAACAGCGATTAGTCTTTCAAATTAGCAAAAAGGGCCTCGGCATAACCGTTGCTCAGGCCAGGACGAGCCCTAGCCACAGTCAACCACGAATGATTCAGTAAACCGGAATGATCGCCACTGCCTCAGAACTCCTGAAGAAGTATGACGTGCCTGGTCCGCGCTATACGAGCTACCCGACGATTCTCCATTGGACTGACACGCCGACAGTTGATGAGTGGATAGCAAGTGTTTCAGAAAGCCTGGATCTAACTGAACGGCATGGAAACGGCGCAGCGATTTACCTGCATATCCCTTTTTGCCGTTCACTGTGTACCTATTGCGGCTGCAATTCGCGCATAACCGGTAGCACTTCGGTTGGTGCAGCGTACGTCAAGACAGTTTTGAAAGAGTGGGAACTCTACCGCGAGCGCCTGGGCCGTTCGCAACCTATACCGCTTGCTGAGTTACACGTTGGCGGCGGCACACCCACGTTTCTGTCCGCGGCGGAACTGGACGAGCTAATCAGTGGAATTCTGAAACATGCGCATCAGACTTCGGGTGCTGAGTTCGCCGTCGAATCCGACCCGCGGGTCACACAGCCTGAGCATTTGTCCACGCTTTACCGACTCGGCTTTAGACGCCTCAGTCTGGGTATTCAGGATTTCGATCCGTTGGTTCAATTGGCAGTGAATCGGGTGCAAACCGAACGGCAAGTACGCGTCGTAACAGAAGAAGCACGAGCATTAGGATTCAACAGTATTAATTACGATTTGATCTACGGGCTGCCCTTCCAAAATCTTCAAAGCATCGAGCAGACGATTGAGGCAGTCATGCGCTTGAGGCCCGATCGGATCGCGTTTTACGCCTACGCGCATGTGCCCTGGGTAAAACCGGGTCAACGACATTTCACTGAAAAAGATCTGCCGTCCGGCGACGAAAAGCGCGAGCTTTACGAATTTGGTCGCAGGATGCTGGAGGCGGCAGGTTATCGCGAAATTGGGATGGATCATTTCGCGCTGGAGAGCGAGTCGCTGTGGCAGGCTGCAATTAACAAGACGTTGCACCGAAATTTCATGGGTTATACGCCGCGCTTTGTCGCTCCCTTACTCGGACTTGGCGTTTCGTCAATCAGTGATGCCTGGGACACCTTTGCGCAAAACGAAAAAACCCTCGAACTGTATGAAGAGCGAGTTGGCAAAGGTGAGATTCCAATCTTCCGCGGCCACAAACTAAACCACGAAGACATCATTCTCCGGCGCCACGTTCTAAATCTGATGACGCGCTGCGAAACCAGTTGGGACTCAACTGAACTCTATGTGCCGTATCTGGATTCACTAGCAGAAAGGCTCGAACAACCAGGACGTGATGACCTGGTGAGACTGACCGGCAAAACATGTAAGGTCACTGAAAATGGCAGGGCCTTCCTGCGCAATATCTGTATGGCGTTTGATGCTCGCCTCGCGCGGGACAATTCCACTACGCAATTATTCAGCAGGACGATTTAGCGAACGTTATGAAGCGAGGAATTTTGTTACTGAACTTTGGTGGCCCGTGGACGCTGGCTGACGTCAAGCCTTTCCTTTACCGCCTGTTTGCAAATCCCAGGGTGCTCGTAGGAATTCCCGCGCCCTTGCGTCAAACGCTCGCATTCATGATTGCGCAAATCAAAGGACCCTCTTCAATCAAGAACTATAAGGCGATCGGCGGCGGTTCGCCGCAACTCAAGTGGACTGTAATTCAAGCTGAGGGTCTGCGACGGCTGCTGCCAAGAAACGAAGTGCACGTTGAAGTTGGGATGCGCAGTTCTGAGCCTTCAATTGAAAGAGCACTAAAGCAGATGAAGTTTTGGGGCGCAGAGCAGCTGGTGCTCATGCCCTTGTTTCCTCATTTCTCAACCACGACGACCGGAACGTGCTTCGATGTAGTAGCAGAAAGCCTGAATAAACTCGGCTGGAACCCACAGCTTACAACCATCACCAACTGGCCGGACCATCCCGATTACATCTCTCTCTTGCGCAGCAGTGTCGAGGAAGCTGTCGGCCGCGCAGAATCAGAACGCAACGGTTCGAAGGCCCCGGTCCACATTGTTTTTTCGGCCCATTCTTTGCCGATGAAGATCGTCGAGCGCGGCGACCCATATCCTGACGACGTGGCGCGAACAGTGCGAGCGGTCACCCGCGGGTTACAAGCGCCCTGGTCGCTGGCCTTCCAATCTCGCAATGGCAGGCTGCCATGGCTGAAACCATATTTGGATGACGAACTAAGGAGGCTGGGCCGCGACGGTGTTGAGGCCGTGGTGGTAGTGCCTATTAGCTTTGTCAGCGACCACATCGAAACTCTTTTTGAGCTCGATCAGCTCTATGCTGAGGTCGCGCGAAAGCACGGCATCAAGCGCTACTATCGGGCGCGCTGCTTCAACGACAACCCGCAGTTTCCGCGCGTGCTGCAATCAATTCTGACGGAGGCTTATGCATGATTGGTACGTTAGACCGGAGCAGTAAGGAAGCCACGGTTGTAGGAGCCGGTATTGCCGGAATGCTTGCGGCCTACGCTTTGGACCGCAACGGCTATCGTGTGACCCTCCTTGAAGAAAAAGAGCGCGCGGGCGGGTTAATTCAAACGCAAAACACTGAACATGGCATCGCCGAAAGTGCGGCGCATTCATTAATTGCAACTGAACCAGTGCGCGAGTTGTGTCGCGACCTGGGCGTCGAACTGGTAGAGCCACGCAAGGAAGCCAAAGCAAAATACATCGTGCGCGACGGCCGGCTGCGCCGCTTTCCGCTGACCATTGGTGAAGCCTTCGATACGCTTGCGCACGCAGCCCTGGCCCGCTCCGCAAATCACCATCCGCAAACCCTCGACATCTGGGCGCGGCGGCATCTCGGCGACGCGGCGCTGGAATATCTTCTGACGCCTTTCGTGCGCGGGATCTACGGCGTACAACCCGCCGAGCTGGGCGTGGCCACTGCTTTTCCATTTCTTGATCTGCCCGCCGGAAAAACCCTGCTAGGCACGCTGCTGAGGAAACATCGCAACGGCGCGTCGAAAAAAG
>JBGPYG010000293.1:0-5454 GCA_041493085.1 Pyrinomonadaceae bacterium
CGCGCAATGGTGGCCGGCGCGAACGGCTATGCCTTCCTGATCAAGAATGGTGCCGATGTCATGCGGATGAATATCGTCAATCACAAACGACAGCACGCCAGTTTTCTCCCGGGCAGTGCCAATAATGCGCACTCCTTCAATCGCCTTGAGCCGCTCGGTAGCATAGCGCAGCAACTCGTGTTCGTGCGCCGCCGCTTTCTTTCGGTCTATCGAATTCAGATAATCGATGGCGGCGCCGAGACCGATCTGCGAAGCGATCGCCGGAGTTCCCGCTTCAAACTTGTTCGGCAGGTCGGCATAGATAGTTTTTTCAAACGTCACGCTTTTGATCATATCGCCGCCGCCCTGGAAAGGATTCATTTTCTCCAGCAGCTCGGCCTTGCCGTAGATGATGCCGCTGCCGGTGGGCGCAAACATCTTGTGACCTGAGAACGTGTAGAAGTCGCAGTCAAGATCCTGAACATCTATAGCCATGTGGGGTGCGCTCTGGGCGCCATCGATCAGAACCGGCACACCATACTTGTGCGCCTGGTCAATCATTTCCTTGACCGGATTGATAGTGCCCAGTGCATTCGAGACGTGGGTAAAGGCCACAAATTTCGTTTTCTCGCTGAGCAGTGAATTGTATTCATCCTGCAGTAACTCCCCGGCGTCATTCATTGGAATCACTAGCAGACGCGCGCCCTTCTCTTCGCACAGCATCTGCCAGGGAACAATGTTCGCATGATGCTCCAGCGCCGAAATGATGATCTCGTCGTCGCGGCCAATGAACTTCCGTCCATAGCCATGCATTACCAGATTGATGCCTTCAGTGGCGCCGCGAACGAAAATACATTCCTTCGCCTCGCGCGCGTTGATGAAACGCTTCACCTTCTCGCGCGCCCCTTCATACGCTGTAGTCGCTTTCTGGCTTAGATAATGAACGCCGCGATGAATGTTGGAATGTTCGTCTTCGAGATAGATGCTGCCGCGGTCGATAACCACTTGAGGGACTTGCGATGAAGCTGCGTTGTCCAGATAGACGAGGGGCTTGCCGTTTACCGTCTGTCGCAGCACGGGAAAGTCTTCCCGGATGCGTTCGACGTCGAAGCCGCTTGAAGGAGCAGCCACAACTGGATCGTTTACTAAAGTACTTTCAGTGCTACTCATGATATCAGGCTTCAAGTCTTGCATTGAGACGATTCAATACCGCCTCATCAAGCTGCACGCGGATCGATTCGATCTTTATCTTGCCAATCACTTCTTCCGCGAAACCGTAGGTCAAAAGATTGCGCGCCAGGTCCGGGTGGATGCCTCGGGCTTTGAGATAGAACAGTTCATCCTCATCAATCTGACCAACGGCTGCGCCATGAGCGCACTTAACATCGTCAGCAAGGATTTCAAGTTGCGGCTTCGTATCCACACGCGCTTCGTTCGACAAGAGCAGATTCTTGTTTGTCTGCATAGCGTCGGTCTTTTGCGCGTCGTGACGAACGAAGATTTTGCCATTGAAGACGGCGCGCGATTTGCCATCAAGGATGCCCTTATAGAGCTGGTGGCTGGTGCAGTGGGGCTTCCGATGATCGATAACTGAGTGGGTGTCCGTGTGCTGGGCCGCAGTGACAAGGTATAGGCCGTCCACCCAACACTCCGCGCCTTCGTTGTCCATCGTGACATTGATGTCGTGTCGCGAGAGCCGAGCGCCGAACGTGATTGTGGTTGTGTCGTAACTCGAATTCGCGCCCAGGTCAGCCGCCGTGGTAGCAATGTGAAACGCCTCGGCGCTCTCGCGCTGCACTTTGTAGTGTTCCAGGCGCGCTCCCTCTTTAAGGACTATTTCGACTACCGCGTTCGTAAAGTACCGAGAATCGTTAATACTCCCATAGCTCTCAATCAAAGTGGCGCTACTGTTCTCTTCTGCAACCACGAGCACGCGCGGAAAACTTGCCGTCTGGGCGCCGTCTGAAATGAAAAGCAAATGTAGCGGCGCCTTTACTACCGCATCTTTCGGAATGTAAACGAACGCGCCATGGGAAATGAGCGCCGTGTTTAGAGCAGTGAAACCATCGACAACATAATCGGCCTGTTGCGCGAGATGCTTCCAGGCGATTTCGCGGTAGCGCTCGTCTGCGATCGCTGCAGAGAGCTCAATCGCTACCACTCCTGCCGGAATTGCGGTCAACGAGGAAAAGTCTTTTTGCAGCCTGCCGTTGACGAAGACCAACTGACTTTGCGCGGTTTCCACGCAACTGAACGGAGCCAACTGCTGCGTTTCAAGCTCATCTATGGCGGTTGCTCGCAAAAGTGCCGGTTTGAAGTCGATGCCCGCGATCGGCGCGACATTGGTGTATTTCCATTCTTCATCCTTTACCGGCGGAAACCCCAACTCCTCAAACCGATCCATTGCGTTCGCACGTAACCGCTCGAGCCACGCGACACTTTCGCCTGGTCGCCTCTCTTGCAGTTCTCGAAAAGCCTGGTGGTACGAATTCTCTCTGCTAGCTATTTCAGTAACCATCTTTTTATTTTGCCTGCGCGCCAACGCCGCTCGTTTCGGGAGCAGTTGTTTTCAGCCAGTCGTAGCCTTTCTCTTCGAGCTCCAGCGCTAATTCTTTGCCGCCTTCTTTTGCAATACGCCCGTCAGCAAGCACATGCACAAACTGGGGCACAATGTAATCGAGCAGGCGCTTATAGTGCGTCACAAGAATGACAGCGTTTTCCGCGGTGTGAAGTTGATTGACTCCACCAGCGACGATTCTCAACGCGTCGATGTCCAAGCCAGAGTCAGTTTCGTCGAGGATCGCGAGCTTTGGTTCGAGCACGGCCATCTGCAAGATCTCGTTGCGCTTTTTCTCGCCCCCGGAGAAACCCTCGTTGACCGAACGCGTCATGAAGCTCGCATCCATCTCCACGACTTTCGCGCGCTCCTTCAAAAGATCCTTGAACTCGAGCGGATCCAATTCTTCCTCACCCAGGTGCTTGCGCTTCTCGTTGTAAGCCAGCCGCAAAAACTGTGCGTTCGAAACGCCCGGCACTTCAATTGGATATTGAAACGCCATGAAGACTCCCGCACGCGCGCGCTCGTCAGGAGGCATCTCGAGCAGATTCTTCCCTTCGTAGAGGACCTCGCCCTTGGTTACCTCATATGCCGGATGTCCCGCCAGCACTTTCGCCAGGGTTGATTTGCCCGAGCCATTCGGACCCATGATGGCGTGGATCTCGCCCTTCTTCACGGTGAGATTGATCCCCTTCAGGATTTCATTCCCGTCAATGCCTGCATGTAAATTTTTGATCTCTAACACTTATGTATTGCTCCTCAAAATTATGACGCGTTGACGAGGGAAAACCCGAGACGCGTCGAAAATTTCCGCGTCGCCGCGTCGCCTCATCTCCGCGTCCGATTATCCGACGCTGCCTTCGAGCTTCATTCCGAGAAGTCGTTGCGCCTCGACGGCGAACTCCATTGGCAACTGCAGAAACACGTCCTTGCAAAAGCCGTTGATTATTAATGAGACCGCGTCTTCCTGCGAAATGCCTCGTTGCTGCAAATAGAACAATTGCTCCTCGCTAATCTTCGACGTGGACGCCTCATGTTCTACGCTCGAGGTGTTGTTCATCACCTCGATGTAGGGAAATGTATTCGCGCCACTATTTGAACCGATCAGCATCGAATCACACTGCGTATAGTTACGCGAGTTCTCCGCCTTTGGCATCACCTTCACGAGTCCGCGATAGCTGTTATTTGATTTACCAGCCGCGATGCCCTTGGAAATAATCGTCGAGCGAGTGTTCTTTCCAAGGTGAATCATTTTCGTTCCCGTGTCCGCCTGCTGCGCGTGATTGGTTAGCGCGACTGAGTAGAATTCACCTATCGAATTGTCACCTTGTAGAATGCAAGACGGATATTTCCAGGTGATTGCCGAACCTGTTTCAACCTGCGTCCACGAGATCTTGGAATTCCGCCCGGCGCACTTTCCGCGTTTGGTGACGAAGTTATAGATGCCGCCAACGCCTTGTTCATCCCCCGCATACCAGTTCTGGACCGTGGAGTATTTGATCTGCGCATCATCAAGTGCGACCAGTTCGACAACGGCAGCGTGCAGTTGGTTTTTATCAAACTTAGGCGCCGTGCAGCCTTCAAGATAAGAAACGTGTGAGCCTTCCTCGGCCACAATCAAGGTACGCTCAAACTGTCCCGACTCTGAATTGTTAATCCTGAAGTAGGTAGAAAGCTCCATCGGACAACGCACGCCTTTGGGAATAAAACAGAATGACCCGTCCGAGAAGACGGCACTATTGAGCGCCGCAAAGAAGTTGTCGTTGGTGGGAACAACTGAGCCGAGATATTTCTTTATCAGCTCGGGATACTCACGAATCGCTTCCGTAAATGAACAGAAGATGACTCCGTGCTTCTTGAGTTTCTCTTTATAGGTGGTAGCAACTGAAACTGAATCGAACACCGCGTCAACCGCAACGCCGGCAAGTTGCTTTTGTTCCGTCAAAGGAATGCCGAGCTTCTCAAACGTGCGCAACAGTTCCGGGTCTACCTCGTCCAGGCTGGCTTTAGTCGCCTTCTGTTTGGGCGCGCTGTAATAGATGACGTCCTGATAGTTGATTTCGGGGTATGAAATATTTGGCCAATGCTTCGGCTCGGTCATCGTCAGCCAGTGGCGATAAGCCTTGAGCCGAAATTCCAACATCCAGTCTGGCTCGTTCTTGATCTTAACGATCAACCGAATCGTGTCTTCTGACAAACCACGCGGAATAACGTCCGACTCGATGTCCGTGACGAAACCGTACTTGTATTCCTGTTTGCTTAAAAGTTCTGCTGTGCTCATTTGTTATCGATCCAATTCCGTCAAGCTTGTTGGCTTATCCGGATCACGCTGGCACTCGAGTTGATTCCATTCTTTGCTTTGTGCTTTGAATTTGATGAAGTAGGGCATCAACTTTCGCTTCCGTTCCCAGCAACTGAGACAACGTAATCTCCGCCAATGCGTTGTCAACTATCTGATGGAACTCAACGATGAACGGCCTGATCCCACAATCCCCGGTGTGAACGCAAGAATCGAGAATGCCCGTGTAGCTCTTGCAGTGGCTCTGGACACGCTGGTCATCCTGCACGCTTATGATCTCGTTCAAGTGAATTTCCGAGGCGGGTCTCGAGAGTCGGTAGCCGCCTTTGGTTCCGCGCTGCGATTGCACCAGTCCAGCTTTATTTAACATCCACATAAGCTTGCCGGTATTCGCCACAGAAATTCCCTCCAGCCGAGCAATCTGCGCCAGCGTCAACGACTCCCCTTGCGAATCTGCCCGAGCGAGTTGCAGCAAGCAGCGCAACCCATATTCTTCTTGTGCTGATATCTTCATTAAAAGCTCTTCAACCGCTGTAGACAGAGGCAGTTTAACTAATCCTTACTTTTAAGTCAACATTACAAAGCCGGTCGGATTCATTGGGATAAAGACGCATTTCAG
>JBGPYG010000097.1:0-10359 GCA_041493085.1 Pyrinomonadaceae bacterium
CCGGGAGCGGTAGCGACCGGCGCAGGACTCAACTATTAAGGATGGTTGCTTAAAGCCCTGGAAGAAAAATCGTGACAACTCAAGGTTGATTCTTCGGCCGGTCGCTATCGCTCCCGGTTCTGATGTATTGCGGCTACTTATCGAGAAATTGCCGCTGCCAAAGCTCCAGATTCATTAACTGGAAAACCTGCAGGTTGTAGTCTTCACGGCCGGAGAGGTTGGCGTCGATGATTCGTTTCACCTCTTCTGGACGAAACAGTCCGCGCCCTTTGACGGTCTCCTCCGACAGCAACTCACTGACAAGTGGACGCAAAGCCCCGCGCAGCCACGAGCGAATAGGCGCGCCGAAGCCAGCCTTCTTTCGCCACACCACGTCGCGCGGCAAGACTTTTTCCAGCGCGCGCTTGAGCACGTATTTCCGTTTGAAGCCGCGAAGTTTTAATTCCGGCGGCATGCGCGCGGCAAATTCGATCATCCGGCGATTAAGGAACGGCACTCTCACTTCCAGATTCGCGGCCATCGAAGTTTTGTCAGTCGTTATCAGGTTCAAACAAGGCAGAAACGTTTTTAGATCGACGTAAAGCAAACGATTTAGTGGCGCGGCGTTTTCGACGCGCGCAAAGTAGCGGCGATGGGCGGCGTAAGCATCCATTCCTCGTGTCGCCGTGCGCAGGTCGTCGGAGTAAAGTTGCTGCTTAGCTTCATCGGTGAAGTAAGTGCCGTAGCCCAAATATCGTTCTTCAAAATCGAGACCGGCGCTGCGCGCAAACTTCTTGGCATTGCGCAACGGCGCCGTCAGTTTTCCCGGCAACCCCCCCGGCAGTGTGCGTTCGAGAGTTTTCATTAATGGGCGGCGCAGCATCGTGGGCACCGGATCGAAGACCCCGGCAATTTTCATAGCAAGCTGCCGTGGGTAGCCTGCAAACACTTCGTCGCCACCCATGCCTGACAACATCACGCGCAGTGTTTCGCGCGCGGCTTGCGAAACCAGGTAGCTCGGAATAGCCATGTCGATGGCGGGTTCGTCCATGTGATAGACCAGCTTTGGCAGCAAGTCAGCCACCGCGGGTTGCAACATGATTTCGTGGTAATCGGTATCCAGATGCTGATTCACGCGACGCGCCCACTTGATGTCGTCGGGAATAATGTCGTAGCGAAGGTCCTCAGCTTCAAGCCCAACGGTGTAGGTGGAAACTCTGCGGCCGTTGTTGTGACGTTTCATCATCGCGACGATGCCTGAAGAGTCGATCCCGCCGGACAGAAACGATCCGAGCGGCACGTCGGCAACCATCTCCATCCTGACTACGCTATCGAGCGTCTCAAGCACCTGCTCCTGCCACCACGCTTCGCTGCGTCCTTCCTCGATCTCGTCGAAGGAAATATCCCACCACTCCTCGATCGTCAGGTCGTCCCGGTCAAACGTAAGAACGTGGGCTGGTGGCAGCGTCTTGATTCCCCGAAACAGCGTATTCGGATCAGGAGCCCAAAGGAACGTTAGAAACTGGTTCAGAGCTTCGGGATGCAGCGCCGGTTCGACCAGGCCGGTGGCCAGAATGGCTTTAACCTCCGAACCAAAAATAAACGAACCCCGTTTGCCGGCTGTTCCAGGCACGCTGGCGTAATAAAGCGGCTTGATGCCGACGTGATCGCGCGCGAGCGTTAAGGTGCGTTCAAGGTTGTCCCAAACGGCGAAGTGAAACATCCCGTTGAGGCGCGGCAGACATCCGGTGCCCCACTCTGCAAAAGCGGTCAGCAGAACTTCCGTGTCCGTCTCAGTCCTAAACGCGTGGCCCTTGCCCTTCAGCTCCTCGCGCAACTCGCGATAGTTGTAAATTTCGCCGCCGAAAGTAATGACGTAGCGACCATCAGCCGAAAGCATGGGCTGATGACCCGCTTTGCTGGTGTCGATGATTGCCAGACGTCGATGCCCCAAACACGCTTGACGTCCTGAGTCGTCTATAGCCGTCGAAGTCCAAACACCTTCATCGTCGCGACCACGGTGCTCGATGGTCTGCAACATCGCGCCAATGCGTCGTTCAGGATCGAGGCTGATTAGTCCGGCAATTCCACACATAGCGCTTCGGTCCAAAGTCCAATGTCCAATGTCCAAAGTCTAAAAATCAAAGATGCCTGATATTGGACTTTGAAAGTTTGGCAAGCGGACTTTGGACATTGGACTTTGGACATTGGACTTTTAATTAATCACTCATCACTCATCACTTTCCTGGCTTGTCCTGTTCGTAAAGAGTCCCTGATGCGAAAGGTGGCCCGGGTCGTGGCCTCAAGTTCTTGAAGAGTAATGGGGGCCGGCTTGCCCTCGGTGACAACAGCGCACGCCACGCGTGTTTCCTCTGCCTGCCCTTTGTCCTGCTGACGCAGCGTTTCCTTCTTCTCGCGACCGTCGGCGTAGAGCCTGGCACTGCGAAAATCTTCAATGACGAAAGTTTTCCCTTCGCAAAAAATTTCGATGTGCTCTTTGGCCAAACTGCTGTCACCTTCTGCCAGGTAGGCAATCACACCGTTTGATCCATCGTCGAACTGCAACGTGACGAAGATCGAGTCTTCACTAATTGCATTCCCAATATCTCCGGCAACTGATTCGGCATAGACGCTTTTTGGCGCGGCGCCGGTAAAAAACTGCATCAAATCGATGAAGTGACAGACTTCACCAACGATGCGGCCGCCACCTTCGCGCGCGTCCTGCGTCCAGTGCTCGCGCGGAATGCGGCCGGCGTTTACGCGGTAAACAATTGAGAGTGGCGATTGTCTGTTGGCAAAAAATTCTTTGGCTCGAGCAGCCAGAGGTGAAAAGCGGCGGTTGAACCCCACCATCAGCTGTCCTTCAGAGTGCGCTGCCGCCTCGAGCACGCTATCCAGCTCAACGTCGTTAAGCGCGAGCGGTTTTTCTACGAAGACGTGCTTGCCTTGCTCTAGCCCCAGCCTCACGAGCTCCGCATGCGACCCGTGGCGTGTTGCGATAACAATAAGATTGGCGTCAACGTCGTCAATGATGCTTTGCGCGTCTGACAGAAACCGCGTGAAGCCGAATTTCGTGCCCACATCGCGCGCTGAGACGCCGGAGGCCGAAGCAATCGAACAAAACTCGACGCCTGCGGCCTTGAAGTTTGGCAACAGGACTTTTTGCGCGTAGCCACCAGCGCCAATCAAACCGACGCGCACGCGCCCTGGCGCTGTCGCTTTTTTAGCAACCGATTGGTTCTCGATGCGGCGGCTAACTTCGCGCTCAGTATCGTACGTTAGGAGGACCGCCAGATATTTTTCATCCGCGCTGCCGGAAATAAGTTGATAAGCGCGCGGCGCGTCCTCTATGGAAAAACGATGCGTGACGAGCGGCTTCACATCAATGCGCCCGGCGGCCAGAAGGTCGAGGAAAGCTTCGATGTTGCGGCCCTCCGTCCAACGCACATAGGCCACGGGATAATCGTGTCCACGTTCTTCATAATCGGGATCGTGACGGCCCGGCCCGTACGACAGGGAAACTTTCAGAGTCAGCTCGCGCTGGTAATACACATTGCGCGGCACATTCATTCCAACCATGCCCACTGCCACCACGCGACCCTTCAAACGCGAAATCTCACCGGCCAATTCAATGGGCTCGTTCGAAGTCGTAGCGGCAGCAATGATGCAAGCGTCAGCGCCGCGCCCTCTGGACCAGGCCATCACCTTTTCTCTCGCGTCTTCAGGAACGCATCCGTCAGCGGCTCCCGACGCACGCGCGAGTTGAATGCGCGCCTCGTCGATGTCGATGCCAAATACACGACAGCCATTAGCCGTCAGAAGTTGAACGGTAAGCTGGCCAACAAGACCCAGCCCGATAACTACAACAGACTCTCCGAGCGTTGGTTCAGCCAGACGCACGCCTTGCAACGCGATCGCGCCCACTGTACCGAACGCTCCTTCTGCAAAACTCAACTGGTTCGGCAAGCGCACGCATAAGTTCCGGGGAACCGAGATCACCTCCGCGTGAGAGGCGTAGTCAGTACCGGCACAAGCCACGCGATCCCCCACCCGAAAATCAGTTACATCGTTCGCAGTTTCAATGACTATGCCGGCGGCGCTGTAACCAACCGCGTGCGACTGATCAAGCTTGTCGCGCACGCCTTCGAATGCCTGCACGATGCCGTCAGTCTTCACTTTCTCCCAAACTTTTCCGATCAGCTCGGGCCTTTCCCTCGCTTTGCCTAACAGCCCTTTCTGTCCGAGCTCGGCCAGCGCGCGCTCAGTGCCGGCGCTGATCAGAGACGCCGCAGTGCGCACCAGCACGCGGCCAGGCTGCACCACCGGCACCGGCACCTCGGCGACCGTGGCTTCCCCTGTTCTCAAGTTTTGCAGAAGCTGCTTCATCGACTGTTCACAGATTATGGTTTCGTTTTCTCTGTGCAACCTCAGTGTCCTCTGTGTCTCTGTGGTGAATGATCTGCCAAGACTGGTCACCACAGAGACACAGAGAACACAGAGCCGGCACAGAGGAAAATCAAACTAAGACGCCTTCGCAGCCAAGGCATTTTCGATCAGACCGGAAACAAACTCAGCGCGCGCGTCCCAGGTTCCACTGGAAACCGCCAACTGCCTCGCTCGCGCGGCCGCGGGATCGCTTTCATTCAAGGCTTCTTCCACCAGGCGAAACCAATCATCGTGGCTGCGCGCAATGCGCAACACGCCGGCCATGGATTCATATTCGGGCAGCGGCGAAATGACGACTGGTAATCCGGTTGCCAAATACTCCCGGACTTTGATCGCTGAGCCATAACTCGTAAACGAGTGCGCAGTGTCCCACGGCAGCACGCAGACATCAAAACCGGCGGCATAACGGGGCAACTCCTGATAGGGCACGGGTGGCAGAAAATGTGTATTGGGTAAAGCCTCGATCTCCACACCGCGCGACTTATTGCCAATGAAGATCCACTGCCAGTCAGGCCGCTCCCGGGCCGCGCGCTTTATCAAGTCCTGATCAATCAACCATGGCTCTATCGCCCCAAAATAACCAAGCCGCGGTCGGGGAATACGAGCCACCGCCTCCGCAACCTCCAAATTGCCGGCGCCGACTTGCGACCAGTGTTCAAAATCGACCGCCTGCTCCAGCAGAAAGGAGCGTTCCCGACCGCGGTCAGCTTCCGCCAAAAGCTTTTGTCCTGAATAAAGCACGAGGTCAGCGTTATCGATGGCGCGTTCATGCAGCTTCCTGATAGTTGCCAGATTGGTCGCATGATCCATCAAGTTCGCATCATACTTGTCCGACACCTGATAAATCACCAGCCGTTCATCAAACTCGCCAATCATGTCCGCCGCCGTGGGAATGGCAATCCAAAGAATTGGTCGCGAGAGACCTCCCCGTCGCGCGAGTCGCCCGATTTGCATTGCGAGCAACTTGCGGTTTGCGGCGCGTACAGCCCGGCTGCCAAAAAAAGGAATAACAGCCGGAGATACGACAGTGACACCCTCCGCTGTCGGACGCGCTAGCCGGGCGTAAGATCGAAGCTTGCGAACAATGCGCGGGAACAAGTCTTTGTTTGCCAAACTCGGCAACCCCATCGAAATCGAGTTTACAAAGATCACCTTGTTACCAGCCCTGGCGAAGAGTCGCATCAGATGGTACTTCGAGTGTGGATGGTGATACCACCAGTCCTCTCCCGCAAAACAGATAATCGATTGTCCTTGAATCACTTTGGCTCTGTATAATCCCAGCACCCCAGCGGGGCTGCCCCGCTGGGGACCCCGCACGCCGCGTCATGAAGCAACACGACAACAGCGACGGCGCAACCCTGGATCATCATCCGTGTGTTCCGCAACAGCCTCAGGTGAATCGACTCGCAGTGCGTCGCCAACTGTTAATTCTTTCGTTGATCTTTTTCACTGCCTTCGGAGTCAGACTGCTAAACTGGCACGGCAACCGCAATGAAGCTTCCGCGGTGCAAACGAAGGTAGTTCTCAACTACAAACATCAGGCCCGGTTAATTCAGGCGAATGGTCTTGCTTCGCTTTACGACGCCTCGTCATCAACCAACAATCCTGACCTGCTTGGACACCCGCTTGGTTATCCAATTCTGCTTTCATTGATCCACCGTGTCGCTCCCGAGTCTGACACAGCCACGCAGCTCTTGCAGATGATTCTTGATTCGCTCGCGGCGATGATCATTTTCCTAATCGCCTGCGAACTCTTCCCAACTGCCGTTGGCATTATCGCTGGACTAATGGCTATGTTCGCTCCCCAGTTTAGCTGGAATTCGATTTTGCTTCTGCCTGACTCGCTCGCGGCGCTCCCAATCCTGCTGGCGGTCCTGCTCATTACTCGCAGCCGCAAGCGAGGCAGACGGCCTCGCCTGCTTTCGATTCTGGCAGCTGGCGCGCTCATCGGCGTTTCCTGCTGGCTGCGAGCCAACGCTCTCTTGCTGGCGCCTTTCATGGCCCCGTTGTTTCCAATCATCTACAAACGCGGCGAACGATTGCGTCCGGCGCTAATGTTGGTTTGCGGGGCTTGTCTAATAATTAGCCCGCTCACGATTCGCAATGCCGTAGTGTTTGGCAAGTTTATTCCCGTGTCGCTGGGAGCGGGGCAAACGCTCGTCGAGGGCATTGCAGATTACAACACAGACGGAACGCTTGGCCTGCCTCAGACTGACATGGAACTGATTCGCGGCGAAGCTGCAACCTTCCAACGACCGGACTATGCCAACTCACTCTTCACTCCCGATGGGCCGGCGCGTGATCGTGCGCGCCTGGCTCACGGCTTCGCCGTCATTCGTGCACATCCCTTCTGGTTCTTCAGCGTCATGGTTCGCCGGGCGGCTTCAATGCTGCGGCTGGAGCGAACGCCACTGAGGCTGGCAACAACAGACTCCGGCGGCTGGCGGCAGTTATTTCAGTGGCCCTTGCGCAGCATTCAAAGGCTTTTCATCACGGCAATTTTCCTGCCCCTGGTCTTGATCGGCGCAGGAATTCTCATCTCCAGACGCCAGTTTCAAAGCCTCGCAATCCTACTCGTCGTCCCTTGTTACTACTTCTCGACGCAGTCAGCTTTGCACACTGAATATCGCTACGTGCTTGTCATTCACTATTTTCTTTTTGTGCTGGCCGCGGTTAGCGTTTACTCAATCAGTTGCAAACTCCGCCAAAGATTCGATAGTGGGTCAGTTTGGAGTTAGCGAAATCGATCGCGTTGTTACGGAACCGAGCGCGGTAGCGCCGGATGCTGGAGTCAACTTCCGAAGTTAAGCATGCGCACCACGATTCGCGGTCGTCCAGGGTGCTAGCGTAAGTTGGATGAATTTCTGCGTTGCCCCCTCTGCAAGGAAGCAAGTATTTTCGGGTGAGTCCTCGTATTGTCCTATCGTCATCACCCCGAGTTGACTCTAGCATCCGGCGCTACCGCGCTCGGTTCTGTAACAACGCACCCTTTGTTGACTCCAAACCGACCCACTACCAATGTTTCTCTCGAAAAGTGGTCTAGGATTGCTCGATGCCCAGAAGCCTTGCAACGGCCTGCAAATTCTCTTTTGCTTCCTGCCGATAACGTTCTGCCCACGGGTTCGGCTCTTCCAGAAGCGGGAACAACAATGCAGCCTGCAACTGATAGATTAACTGATCTACGTCACCGAAATCGTAGAGCAACATGCCACGCGTTTCTCCCGCGCGCGTCGCAATAACCGGCAGCCCACACCAAAGGGCTTCAACGCGCGAGATGCCGTAACTCTCGTCGGCAAACGCACGCACGAACACATCGCTTCGTTTTAGGATTTCGTAAATCTCAGGGTTGGGCACTTCTTCAAGCACCGTGATCCAGTCACGCTCCCACAGGACCTCTTCCCGATAAATCTCGTCGCGCACAAAGGCGCCATCCAGGAGTATCAAGCCAATATCTTTCCTGGTTCTTTCGCGAAGCTCCTCGACGGCCTCGGCCACATCTCTAAACCCGTAGCTCGGGAAGAAGACGCCGATCGAACACACCCGCTTGCTCTGCACGAGGTAGGGTTTAATGAGTTCTTCTGTAGTTTTCGATAGCTTCGTGTCTCGATCGCTCGGCCGGGCTGGTAGGAGACACGGAATAACCGTGATCGGCTGCCTCACCTTGATCTCATCCTTGAGCCAGCGCCGCAAGTCTTCGCTAACAACGACAAATTCGTCGACAGCATTTACCGCGCGATGAAAGAGCCAGCGCTGCATCGCACCGAATTGAGGATAACGTTTCGGCAAGGAACCATCGAGAACGTTTTTGTACCACTCGAAGCGCAGCAAGCGCTTGAGCACGAGCCACACCGGAAGCAAGAGTGGATTGGGGTACTCCAGATGAAAATGTGATGCATCAAGAATGCGTGCTTCGCGTCCTTCCGCAAGCAAGGCCCAAAGCGTTCCCAGTTTCCGGTGAGCGATGGAACGTATACTTTTGTCATCGGGCTGCGCACCGCCATAGGTCCACACGCGGACATTCGAACCACGCAAGTGCGCCACCAGGGCCTTCATGTAGATGGCTACGCCGCCATAAGGCGGCGGCAGTGGCCCAAAGAGTATAATTCGCCTGCTCATTATCGCTTGAAGGTAACGACTGTAAGATAACTAAAAAATGATCGCAACTGAGTTGCAGGAAGAGACTGAGCAAATATTCTACGAAGAGCCCACGGCCGTCTCCGTGGTTGTGCCTTCCTACAATCACGCGCAGTTTGTCGAAGCAACGCTGCGCTCGATCATGAAGCAGACGCTCTGTCCGGCGCAGTTGGTTGTTATCGACGACGGCTCGAGCGACGGCTCGCCGGCCTTAATCGACCGTGTACTAAACCGCTGTCCTTTTCCTTGCGAGCTCGTGGCCAGGGGAAATCGTGGTTTGTGCGCGACTTTGAACGAAGGATTTGAGCGCACGCGCGGAGACTACTTCGCCTATCTCGGTTCGGACGATTTGTGGCTGCCTGATTTTCTGAACGCGCGCGTGCGGCTGCTCGAATCCCGTCCGGACGCCGTACTCGCCTACGGCCACGCATATTTTATCGACGACCAGAATCGCATTGTGGACTCAAGCGCCGACTGGGCCAGTTATGCAGATGGCGACGCGCGCGCGCTGCTCCTCAAAACAACGGCGCCGATGAGCCCAACTGTGGTATATCGTCGCGAAGCTCTTGAGCAGCAACGCTGGAATGAACAGTCTAAATTGGAAGACTACGATTTGTATCTGCGCTTGAGTGCGGAGGGCGAATTCGCATTCGATCCGCAAATTTTGTCAGCCTGGCGCCGGCATAGTTCGAATGTCAGTTGGGATCAAAGCCTCATGCTTGAAGAGCAGTTAAAGGCACAGCGCAAGGCGGCGTTGAGATTTGGCTTAACCGCCGAGCAGATTGAAGACCTGCAAAGGGCCACCAGATTCAGTCGCGCCGAAGATTTCTTGAGAGTAGGACAAAAGTCGCCGGCGCTGAGTTTGATGCTGCACAACTTGCGGGGTGCTAACTCGCCACGCACGACTGCCCGAATGCTGCTGCGACTCTTGATTCCGAATCCGATCATGCGCTGGCGTGCGCGCGTGCGGCAGCGCAAAGCTCACGAGCGTTATGGAAGCATTCAAGTTTGAGGAGCGATAGCCAGCGATCCGTTCCGTTTAGAGGCGGGCCTTGCCCGCCGGTTCAACGTTGGAACGGCGGGCAACGCCCGCCTCTAAACTATCGAGGAGTCTGATCCCAAGCCGCGGTTCGCGAGTGTTAGTCCTCAGCCAGGAAACTGAAAACATCCTGGTGATTGTCCCAGCCGCGTTCCTTGAAGAAGACCTCTCGCAAGCCTCCCAGGTCGCGAACGCGCGCGCGGATCCACTCAGGCGACGTTAGCGAAACGCCGTAGTCTTTCTCGCCCGGATAATCCTCAAAGCCGTAACCAGTCTTTGGATAGCTAATGCCAATCCGGTCGATCTGTTCCTGCGTAAGCTGGTAATCAAAATCCCGCGCGGGGATTCGGCGGTGCACAAAGTCACCGTGAGTTGTGAATATCACGAGGCCTTTGTCTGAAAGATGCCGCCGGAACAGTTTGAGCAGAGCTGCGATTCCGTGGTCATTCAGGTGCGTCGCTAGCGAGCCACACCAAATCAAATCAAACTTCTTGCCAAGCGAAACTTCACCGAGATTGACCGAAGAATAAGCGGGCTCGGCGCCAAATGTGCGCACGCAGAATTGCACTGGCCCGCGCTGAATCTCACAAGCCGTAATTTCCGCCTCGGGAAACCGCTGCACTAGAAACCTGAGCACGCGCCCGCTGCCACAAGGTAAATCGAGGATCGTGTGCACGTCTGTTAACTTCGCTCGCTCAAGCACCTGATCAATACAATGAATCGCCGACAGGCCAACCTTGTAGTAGTGTGCACCATTGCCG
>JBGPYG010000018.1:0-20725 GCA_041493085.1 Pyrinomonadaceae bacterium
ACCACAGACATTGCGTGCGAAGCCGGATTCCGTCAGAAGCGGATTAGCTTTGTAGATGTCGCTTGTGAATTTCAACCACACATTCCCATTTTCGCGGACGAACTCAATTGCATCTGCGGTTCCACCGTCGTCCGCATCGAGGCTCAGAGGAGCATAATGGTTCATTTGCCGGCGCGCTGACTCCGCGTTGTCCCAGGCCACGCCGATTAGCCCCACGATCGATATGTCTTCTATCCTAACCGCTTCGCCGAACAGCAGTGATAGAGCTGGTTCGTTGCACAACTCGATGCCCGCTTTCAGCAAGGCCATGTAATTCGCCAGGGGAATGCGGTTGTCCTGGTCCTTGAGATCGTCAGGACGGATAAGCGATCGCTCGATCAGTACCTGGCGATCGGCGCCTCTCGAGACGGCGAAATCCAAAAAGGCTTTGGGATAGCCGGCGGCAACAGTCGGGTTAGGCATCTACTGCTAGCTCCTTGCAACCTACGGTCATGTTCTTGATACGTCGCGTCATGTCCATTGGTTTCCGCCATGTATAGGTTAAGCGTATTACCCATTGAAAAGGAGAACCAATGCGAAAACTAACAAATCTGATCATCCTTGTTGCGACGGCTGTCGTCGCGTTGTCCCAGGAGCCGCCGAAAACGGTCGTTCCCTTGACCCCGGATAATCCGCTCAGCGCACACAATAAGCTTCTCTACCGAGGGACGAAGATTATCCTGCTCCGTTCAGCCGAAAAAGTGCCCGAGGAGTATTACAGCTTCAAGCCCACGGACGCGGTCCGCAGCTTCGGCCAGATCCTTGGACACGTTGCCGACTCACAGTATGTGTTTTGTTCCCTCGTACGCGGCGAGAAAAATCCGACTCCGAACATCGAGAAGACCAAAACCTCGAAAGCCGATCTAATGGTTGCACTCAAAGACGCATTCACCTACTGTGACAAGGCCTACGACGGCATGACGGACGCGTCCGGGACTGAAATGGTGAAGCTCATGGGATTCGACGTACCGAAATTGGGCGTGCTGACTAACAACCTCGCCCATACTTCGGAACACTACGGCAACCTCGTCACTTACATGAGGCTGAAGAACATAGTTCCTCCAACCAGCGACCCGGCGTTAATGCAAAAGATGATGCAACAGATGATGAAGAAATAAATGTGCGTTTGGGGCGGCCGCAGCGAACCGGAGATCGGACTCCGTCTCGCCCGTTCAGTGATCGGCGATGAGAGGAGCGGGCCAGCGCGGCTTAACTCAGGCGTTAGGTTTTGCAAACTTTTAGACGACTCATGAAAGCTATCGCTTATCACAACTACGGTTCGCCCGATGTTCTCAGGTGTGAAGAGATTGAAAAGCCGACTGCTGGGGACGATGAAGTCTTGATTAGAGTTCGCGCGGCTTCCGTCAATCCAGTTGACCGGCTCTTCCGAGGCAGGCCGTATCTCGTTCGCATACTGACTGGGCTGCGCAAACCAAAGGACACACGACTAGGCCGTGATGTAGCTGGCCAGGTTGAAGTGGTTGGCAGGAACGTAACCCAGTTCAAACCCGGCGACGAAGTGTTCGGCGCGTGCCGCGGGGCCTTTGCCGAGTATGTGTGTACTTCAGAGTCGGCATTGGTAATCAAGCCAGATAACGTGACGTTTGAGCAAGCGGCTTCCGTACCGGTGGCGGCCTTCACCGCGTTGCAGGGTCTGCGCGACAAGGGACAGATTCAGGCGGGGCAGAAGGTCTTGATTAACGGCGCGGCGGGAGGCGTGGGTACGTTCGCTGTGCAGATCGCCAAGTCGTTCGGCGCGGATGTGACTGGCGTTTGCAGTACGAGGAATCTGGACATGGTCCGATCAATCGGCGCAGATCGGGTCATTGATTACACCCGAGAGGATTTCACCAAAGGTGCGCCGCGTTATGACTTGATCCTCGACTGCGTTAGTAACCATTCGTTGGTAGCATGCAGGCGCGTCCTAAATCCCAATGGCATTTGCGTCATCGTCGGAGCGCACAAACTCCGGATCTTACTGACTCGCGCGCTCGGAGCGCTTGTGTTGTCACGGTTCGTAAGCCAGAACTTCGTCATGTTTATTGCGAGACGGAGCAAAGAGGACCTGACTATCATGCGCGAACTCATGGAAGCCGGAAAGGTCACACCGGTCATCGACAGGTGTTACACGTTGAGTGAGGTCCCGGCGGCGATCCGGTATCTGGAAGAAGGACACGCTCGCGGAAAAGTAGTAATAACTTTGGAATAGAACTACAAAACCTAACAGCACTTCCTGAGAAGCAATTATTGTGACTCGGACCGGTCTTTGTGCAACCCCTTCTCGACTCCCCACTCACTAGGGTTGTCAGGAGACCTACGTAACCGGACAAGGCTTTATTGTCGGATTGCGTCTTGACGATGGAGATGATGGCAAAGAAGATATGAGGAAAGCTCGGGACACCTGCTCAAATTCGGAGGGGAGATTCGATGAACTTAGCTGCGGAACGAAGCCGACTGCTTCAGCGCGATGCCGATTGGGCGACCGCGGCTGCGGAGGGACGCGACCTTGAGCGCATTCTTTCGTACTGGACCGATGATGCGGTGGTCCTGGCGCCTGGCCTCCCTGTCGTCGTCGGGAAGGACGCATTGCGGCAATACGTACAGGGCAGTATGCAAATCCCTGGCTTCCGAATTAGCTGGACATCGGCTGATGTCACCTTCTCACCAGATGGAAACCTCGCGTACATGTTTAGCCAGAATGCGGTGACGATGAATTCCCCGGACGGTACGCTTGGCACGACTGAAGGCCGTGCGGTGACGATCTGGCGTCGAGAATCCGACGGTGAATGGCGATGTGCAGTGGATATTTGGAATTCGCAGCGGGCAGTTTAACAACTCAGATGAGGTTACACACGTCACTGTCCGGCGGAAGCGCCGCGGCTGACGCGGAGGCGTCATGCCCGGAACAGACGGCCGATCCCGGTTGACAATCCTGCCGCGAAAGGAATAATTTGCCAGAGCTCAAACACTCTCTAAAACTGTTTCAAGTCTTCAACAATAGAAGGAGATCAGGATGGCAATACAGGTAATCGTTGATCAAGCGGGGCCATTGCCAATAGATACCACGTTCAACGCCCCCGGCGATGACCCAATGTATTTAGAAGTCAACGGGTCGGTATGGAGCCAGGATTCGAACGTCATGATTGGAATCGGGATTGATCTCGACGGTCAGGCAGTCGGGACAGCGCAAGTCTTCTCAAACGGGAACACTACGCACCGAACAGTCGTACCTGCGTACATTCCAATTCAGCTTAGCGAGGGCAATCACACACTCTCCCTGTACGCTATCAGCGGTGGGACGGTGTCCGATCTTAATGACTTTTACACCGCGGTCATTCACTACTAGAGACAAACCGGCGAGGCAAGCATTCGAGTCTTAGGCTGAGTGCGGAAGCGTACCGTGCGCACGGGTGTGACGCGGTTGCTGAAGCGCGGCGTTATGCATCCAAAGCCTTTCCAGTGGCCTCCTTGACACTCCCAAGGCCGACTGTTACATTACGCGGTCTTTTTCCACTTCTCGATTTTAGCAAGTGTTCACTATAAGGAGTCTGCTTGAGTACTGAATCAGGTTACTTGTTTACCTCCGAGTCCGTCACCGAAGGTCACCCCGATAAAATAGCGGATCAAATCTCAGACGCAGTGCTGGATGCGGCCTTGACCGAAGATCCAACTGCTCGCGTCGCTTGCGAAACCCTGGTCACCACGGGCCTGGTCGTCATTGCGGGCGAAATAACTACCAGCGCGCGCGTCGACTACACCAAGGTTGCCCGCGAGACTATTCGAGATATCGGCTACACCAGGGCGAAGTATGGTTTCGACGCTGACACGTGCAGTGTTCTCTCCGCTCTTGATCGCCAGTCGCCGGATATTGCGATGGGTGTCGATACGGGTGGCGCAGGAGACCAGGGTTTGATGTTCGGATTTGCCTGCAATGAAACTCCAGAGCTGATGCCCTTGCCGATTCAGTTGGCCCACCTGTTGGCGCGTCGGCTGGCTGAGGCTCGTAAAGCAGGTGAGCTTCCCTACTTGAGACCTGACGGAAAATCCCAGGTTACTATCGAGTATCGCGATGGCCGGCCATTTCGCGCGTCTGCAATCGTGATCTCGTCGCAGCACGATCAGAACGTCACGAATGAACAACTGCGTGCCGAAATCGAAGAGAAAGTGATTCGCCAGACGGTCTCATCAGAGCTACTTGATAAGGACACCAAACTGCATATAAATCCTACTGGTCGGTTTGTGACCGGCGGTCCGCAAGGCGATGCCGGTCTTACTGGTCGCAAGATTATCGTTGACACCTACGGCGGTTATGCTCCCCACGGTGGCGGCGCCTTCTCGGGCAAAGATCCCACGAAGGTTGACCGCTCGGCTGCATATATGGCTCGCTACGTCGCCAAGAATATCGTAGCCGCGGGGCTTGCAGATCGTTGCCTCCTCCAACTCGCTTACGCGATCGGCGTTGCCGATCCAGTTTCAGTCATGGTTGACACCAAGGGCACCAGTCGCATAAGTGAGGGTGCGCTGGCTGAGCTCGTGCGTAAAAACTTTGACCTGACCCCTCGCGGGATCATGGATGAGCTTAATCTTCGTCGTCCTATTTATAGGGCGACCGCTTCCTATGGCCACTTCGGACGAGAAGACGAGGGTTTCACCTGGGAGAAGGCCGACAAGGCCGAAACGCTTCGCAATGCCGCTGGAGTTTAGTGCTCCAGGAAGATTCAGCAGTTCTAAATCAAGTACCCACAGTTTAATTGAAAAGGATAATGTCGTAATGAGTGCAACACGCTCGCTTGAGTTTGACGTGAAAGACATTGGCTTGGCCAAACAGGGCAAGCAGCGAATTGAATGGGCTGAACGGGAAATGCCCGTGCTGCGGTTGATTCGTGAACGCTTCAATGAAGAGAAGCCACTCAAGGGAGTAAGGCTGGTTGCCTGCGCCCACATTACAACTGAGACCGCAAATCTCGCGCGAGCGCTGCAGGCAGGTGGGGCGGAAGCCGTGCTCATCGCTTCTAATCCCCTCTCTACGCAGGACGATGTGGCGGCGTCGCTCGTCGCCGATTGGGGCATACCGGTATATGCCATCAAAGGCGAGTCAACCGAGACCTACAATCGCCATGTGCGCACGGCACTCGATTTCCATCCCGATCTAATTATCGACGACGGGTCTGACGTGGTTGCCACGCTCATCAAAGAGCGTCCTGATCAGGTTAAAGAGTTGATTGGCTCCACTGAAGAAACAACTACCGGGATTCAGCGGCTTAGGGCAATGGAAATTGCCGGCGTGCTGACTTTTCCGACGATTGCAGTCAACGACGCCCAGACCAAACACTTTTTTGATAACCGCTACGGCACCGGACAATCCACTCTCGACGGAATCATTCGAGCCACCAACATACTTTTGGCAGGTAGGAACATAGTGGTGGTCGGTTACGGTTGGTGCGGCAAGGGTGTAGCGCTACGAGCGCGCGGCATGGGCGCGAATGTAATTGTCACCGAAGTCGACGCGATCAAAGCTATCGAGGCGGTGATGGACGGTTTCCGCGTGATGCCAATTGCTGAAGCGGCTTCGCTGGGACACATTTTCATAACCGTTACCGGTAATCGCCATGTGATCGATGGGCAACACTTCGAACGCATGAGGGATGGCGCGATCGTTTGCAACAGTGGCCACTTTGATCTTGAACTTAACCTCGTCGCCCTCCGCGAAATGTCTGCGGAAGTGATAAGCGTCAGACCTTTCGTTCAAGAGTACAAACTCAAGGCGTCGGGCAATCGAGTGATGGTTCTGGGAGAAGGTCGGCTGATTAACCTTGCGGCGGCTGAAGGTCATCCGGCGAGCGTGATGGACATGAGCTTCGCGAATCAAGCGCTCTCAGTTGAGTATCTTGTGAAGCAAAAGGGCGAACTCAAACCAGGTGTGCACCTTCTGCCGGTGGAGGTCGATACGGAGATCGCAAGTCTCAAGCTCCAAGCTCTTGGCCTTTCAATTGACACGCTGACAGCAGAACAGCTCGAGTACATTTCCAGTTGGGAAACCGGCACCTAACAGAAGGATAGCGTTCACTCAAGCAGTTCAGAGTTCAAACTTTAGTTTGCGTTTTGGAAACGCTGCAAGCTAAAGCTTGAACTCTGAACTGCTTGATTCTACGTTCGTACGCGCGAAAGAAAGTACGTTCCGGCAGCAGCGAAGATAACGGGCGGCGACCACGCCGCCACTTCGGGCGGTAGCAGGCCGTGATTTCCCAACTGCTGGAACCCGCCGCCTATTCCCCAATAGGCGACACTCACACCAACCGCGACGCACAGTGCCACGATTGCCCCGCGTCTTCCGAATGCCAATGCCAATGGCATCCCGATAAACGCCATCACGATTACACTGAACGGATTGACATATTTCCGCTGGAGCGCCAGGGCGAGCGCCGACACGTCAACGCCCCGCTGTTTGGCCGCTTTCAGATAGCCGCTTAAAGCCAAAACGCTTAGCTGGGAAGGCTTGTCAACGGTTGGTCTAAAGACCTGAGGCGGCTCTACACCAGCTACAAGCGTCTCCTTTTCCCCCTGCCTCTCGACCACCATTTCACGCAAGTTAACTGTCTCGGCATCTTTGATCAGTAACTGATTGTTCGCTGTCCAGATGCCCTGTTTGCCGGTGGTCACCCGTCTCAAGTGCACCGCCTCATCGTCCAGTTCGTAAATAGCCGGCTCAATCAAAACTCCAGCTTGCTCATCAAACTCATAAGAGTAAAGCCGCCTGCTTTCGAAGGAAGCCAACCACTGGCGACCAGTTCCAGTAATTGCTCGGGCTTGACCTCCCCTGATCCGCGCGCGCAAAGCTTCCTGCTTCACGTTTGCCGAAGGCATCAGATGTTCCTGGATCAACCAGGTGCCGGCGCCGGCCGCGACAGCAAATAACAGTCCTGGCATCATCAGCCGGTAGACGCTCTGGCCCGAGGCCCACCACGCGATTGCTTCGTTTCTTCGCGCGAGCAACGCGTAAGTGATGAGCACTGTGATCAGCATGGTGGCGGGAAAGAGTTCTACTCCGACCAATGGAAGAAGGAAGAGCAAATACTTCGCGACTACTGCCGCCGGCACATTATTGCTTCCGATAAAGCGCCACAGCTCGAACAAAGTGAAGATAATGAAAATGGAAACTAAGGAAACGAAACCAAGCAGAAAACTTCCGGTCAGCGTGCGGAAGAGACTCGTATCAAGCAAACTTGGAAAACCCGAGCGTGCGCCCAGCGTGTGTTCCGGCATTGCGCTCTTGTACTGGTCATGGTCCGCGTGCCGCTTCTTCAGCAACTTTTTCGCCATTGTAAGCCTGGGCAAACTGTCGAAGCGCAAAAGCATCAAGCTGAACAGAATCATCACTGCGGTCGCCAGCCATTCGCCGGTGATCGCCGACACGGTATTGTTTCTGGCGAGAGACTCCCCGAACAAAGAGACGAGGTAGTAAACAATGACCACTGCGAGTGACAGCAGGATACCGGCGCCGCGTCCGCCGCGTCTCACTCGCATTCCTAATAAAGCACCAAAAAGCGCAAAAACAAATGGCGCCACTGAGAGCGATAGCCTCCGGTTGATCGCCCGCTCCGCTTCTCTTCTCTGCTCGCTCGATTCGGAATGCGCTTGTTGTTGCAGATCGTTCCAGTCCAACTCTTCAGTCTGCAGATCCTTTTGACTTAGACGTTCGAGCAGCTCCGCGCGTCCTGTGTTTATCGTAATGCGCAGTTGGTCCAAGCGCTCAACCACGTAAGAGTGTTCGGCACTATCAGGCTGGGGAATCTTCATCGCAGCTGCATCGCTTAATACAAGCTCTGATTTTTCGTTTGACGAATCAATTCTGCCGGAGCGAGCGGTGACAATTCTCGTAGAACCATCGGGTAGCTGGGCATAAATAAAAACCCGTCCCCATGAACCCTGGGTCTTGTCGCCATCCCTCACATAGATTACGTAGCCCGGAATCTCAGTATTGAATGTTCGCGGCTCTACCGGCGAATCGAGCTTTCGCAGAGCACCCTGCAATGCGGCACGGCGAAGATCGCGCGCCGCCTGAGGCGTTTCCTTGAGGTGCAAAAAAGTGGTTCCGCCAGTCGCTACCAGGCCGATTAGTAGAGCCGGCCATAGAAGGCTCCAGGTCCCAACCCCAGCCGCGCGCATCGCGATGATTTCGCTGTCGCTACCCATGCGCGCAAACCCAATCACAATTCCGGCGAGCACAGCCACGGGCAACGTGAGTATCAGGACGCTGGGCAGAAGCGCGGCGGCAATCTCCCCGGCTAGCGAGAACGGCAGGTCAGCGTAGAGCGCTAGTTCGGCGAATCGGCCCGTCTGCTGGGTAAAGAGGATGGCAGTCAGGAGGACGAGCGAAAGCAGCACGTAAGGGAGCGCGCTCTTGATTACGTATCCTGCAATGAGCTTCCTGACAGTAAACATTAAATGTAAGTTCTAAGGAGTCGGGTCGCTGAAACCATGGCTCACTGAAAAGTGGATCTTAATCGAGGTTGCCGTTCGAGTACGCGCCCGATGAGTTGATGTGTTAGTTCAGCCATTTCGCGATGAATGCTCGCCGGAACCGTTCGCGATTCTTGCGCAAAGACATAGGGTGCCAGCCGCTGTGTCGCGAGCAATTGTGTTTGCAGTCTCTTCGACAAGGCGTTGCCGGTGCCCTGACTGCAGTGGCGACAGCGAAACACCATGTCGGCGTTCATGAAAGCCGATTCTTTTCCGTCGAAGCCCTGGTGACATTCGGCACAGTGCCGAATATCGGGAAGGTACCCCTCAAGCTTGAGTAACCAGATTTCGAAGTATCTCAGAATTACTTGTAAGTCAGACTGCGACTCACAGATTGCATTGAGACAAGCTTTCACCATTCTAAAAAGCCGTTCGTTGCGCTCGTACGGCGGTGAAAATTCAATAACCAGGTCGCCCATGTACGCGAGGCCAGTAAGCGTCTCGGCCTGGCCTGACATATCGAAATGTGATTTCAGAATCTCAGCCTGGGTCAAGGATACGAGTTCCTGATGTTCTTTTTGGTAGTAAGTGATCTGCGCGAGGGTGAAGGGTTCCAGGGCCGCACCGAATCTGCTCTTAAGCTTGCGGCAGCCCTTGGCAACGCCGCGAATGAGCCCCGAGGTGTGCGTCAAACAGACAACGATCTTGTCTGCTTCGCCAAAGTTATAAGTTCGTAAGACAAGCGCCTCTGTCTCAAGAATAGCCATTCAACCTTCAAACACTCCCCTAGAGGGGAAGAAAGTAGAGGATCCAGGCGAGCACCAGACCAATCGCCAGAAATTCCGCGAATACCTTCAAGCCATAAACGATCCGCTCGTGGTTTGAGTCCTTTGCAACCGTGCCGAAAACTACCGCCGCTATGGCGGCAAAGGCCGTCATCACAAAAAAGTGTCTCATGACTTCCTCCCCGCCGAGATGTCGAATGCATCCAGCATCGCAAGGTAATTCAGGAGCCCCGCAACCAGTAGAAGGGTGTTGCCATATTCATAAGTAGCGCGCGCCGCATGAGCCGGATCGTCTGCTAAGCCGACTCCGAATAACCAGCAAACACCATAGAGCACGCCCGAGCCCAGATTGGCAATCATTGGCGGGACTTGAAGTAGAGCGGCAAGCCCGTGTTCGTTACCGGTGACGATAAACAAGTGTCCGCCCATCCAAAGCCCGCCAAGGAAGCACGCCCAAACTGATCCTCCCAGGAGAATGGCCCGTACCCATCTTCCTTGAAGCAGGTGACCAAACCCGGGAAGAAACCAACCTGCGGTTCCCAATAGCCAAGCTCGTGCCGGCGCACTCGCGATCGTTTGTGCATTGTCAGCCTTAATCAAATCAACCTCCATTAACTCTTGAAACTTGAAACCGCCCCCAGGCGTCCGTCCGGAATTAGCTCCCGGCGATATTCAACCTCTTTACTGGGACCGCGGGCGTCTCGCCCGCTTTCGTTGAATGCCGAGTTGCCTGGAGTGCCAGGTTCAACTGTGCCTTGAATGAGAGCGTTGCTTGAGGCGGGCGAGACGCCCGCGGTCCCAGTAAGAAGGTAATCATTACATCGCCAGTTAAAGTTCTGCGTCAAGCGCCCGTTCCAATTGGCTCTTGCTTAACTTCGAACTTTAACGGTCGGCACCACGACCTCTAAAGGCTCACCTTAACAACGTCAATAAAATAGATAGCGCTCGCGCACTTTCCTAAATCCGTCCAGGTCTTCGTTCCAGCTCTTCTGCATGTCTTCGACTGCGCCACCATTTTCGATAGCTTCTCTAATACTTGAAGTCCCCGCTATCACGTCGAAGGGATTTCGATCGTAAACGTATTCGTATGGCGGCTCTTTCCAGCGGAAGTCCGTCGGGTATAGGTCGTAAGCAAGCTTTACCATCTCGATTCCCACGCGTACCGGCTCGAACTTATCCCGATCAGTTACGTGAACCTGCACACCACCGCAGCTTACTCCCGCATGCTTCTGGAAAGTAGGCCGGAAGATGCAGCTTCTAAAAAAGACCCCCGCAAGGTTCAGATCGTTCAAGCGCTGCGCGTATTCCTCGGCGTTAACATAGGGGGCTCCGACAAGCTCAAACGGTCGCGTTGTTCCCCTGCCCTCCGATAACTGCGTCCCTTCGAAATGGACTGTCGCGGGAAACACCGTCGCTGAATCGAGGGTGGGGATGTTCGGCGAGGGCATAACCCAGGGCGCATCTGTTTGGTCGTGCCAGAAGTTTCTCTCCCAGCCTTGCATCCTGACAACGTCCAGCTCGCAATTGAGTTCGAAGTGCTCATTGAACATTCGCGCCAGTTCCCCAAGTGTCATCCCGTGTCTCGTGGGAATCGCAAACTGGCCAACAAAAGATGCGTGTTCAGGCTCCAATACATTTCCTGCGACGTCCACCCCATTGATTGGATTTGGGCGGTAACAAACAATTACCTTCTTGCCAAACTTCCGCGCCGCCGCCATGCAGTTCGCCATTGTGTAGGCAAAAGTATAGATGCGGCACCCAACGTCCTGCATGTCAAACACCAAAACATCGACATCTTGCAGCATGGCTCCTGTGGGTTCACGCGTTTCGCTGTAAAGAGAATGAATTGGTAGACCGGTTTCCCTGTCCACCGTGTGCCCGGTCTCAATCATGTTGTCCTGAACGTCACCACGGATTCCATGCTGCGGCCCAAACAGCGCTCGGAGTTCAATACTGGGGTGGTCATAGAGAAGGTCAGCCGCATGCCGCAGCTCGTGATTCACCGATGCCTGGTTACAGATCAAACCAACGCGAGCGCCTCGCAGGAGCTCGGACTGCTCTTCAAGTAATATCTCAAGTCCGAGCTTCAATTGTCTTCGAGTCATATTTTGAAATTGCATTGCCGAGAGTTAAGGTAAAACTTCACCCCTAACCGCAAAGCACCGAACCACCATTGACGTTTAATACTTCCCCGGTGATATGCCGGGCCCAATCGCTACACAAGAAAGCAACCGGCGCGGCGATATCTTCCGGGGTCGCGATTTTTCCGAGGGGTATCGCACTGGCAAACGCCTGACGCTGTTTGAAATCCCCAAAAGTTCCCTTAGTCATCTCCGTGTCGACCCAGCCCGGCGCCACAGCGTTAACGTTTATTCCCCACCCGGCCAATTCTTCCGCCAGCGACTTCGTAAAGGCGATCTGCCCTCCCTTAGAGGCGGCATAGTTGGAAAAATTCGCCTCACCGCGCTGACCCGCTGTAGAGGTCAGGATGACAATCTTTCCTGATCCCTGTTCCTTCATTCGTGGAACCACCGCTCGGCATACGGCCCAAGTGCCCTTAAGGTTTATGTCCTGGGTCCGATCCCATAGCTCCTCTGTCATCTTTTCGACAGGAGCTCCCTCCCAGATTCCGGCATTACAAACAAGAATATCAACGCGTTTGAAGTGCTCTGTGGTGGTATCCACTAGCCGCTCAGCTTCAAGCGGATTAGCAACATCGGCCTGACAGGAAATCGCCTGCACTCCCCTTCCTCGCGCTCCGGTTGCAGTCGCCTCCGCTGCCTCCTGATCTCTAAAGTAATTCACCACAACATCCGCGCCCAACTCCGCAAGAAGTTCAACGACAGCCCTTCCGATCCCGCGCGAGCCACCAGTTACTATTGCAACCTTACCGCGCAGAGTTAAGTTATCAAGATTCACCTAGCCCTTCTCCCTGGTCCAAATCACGTTAGTGGCTTCCTCTTCCATAATGGAAACGGTTTCCGCTTCAGCTACTGCAGCAGCCGTTTCACGTACGTATGCTTTTGTAGCCGTGATGAACCGGTCGAACAAAGCTCGCGACAGGCGGTCTTCTCTCCACCCTAACTCCGGATGCCACTGCACACCCAAAACAAAGCGCTCGGCTCGAGAATCTTCGACGGCCTCGATTGACCCGTCAGACGTCCAGGCAGTCGCAAGAAGTTCCCTGCCCACCTGTTCTACTGCCTGGTGGTGGTGACTGTTAACAAGAGCCCGCTCATCCTGCGCCAGTGACGATAGGAGACTCGAGCTGGCTAGTTTGACCGCGTGCGACGGACGATCGCGCGGCGCGCCCTGTTGATGATTGATAGCGCTGGGCATTTGCGACGGGATGTCCTGAATCAGCGTACCGCCGCGAGAGACGTTAAGCGCCTGCATGCCGAAACAGATCGCAAACAGAGGCAGGCCGCGTTTCTCAATTTCTTCCAGTACCAACATATCTGTTTCATCTTTGACTGAATGCACGCTGCCCAGATTGGTATGAGGCTCCGCGCCGTACCGCAAGGGGTCGACATCCGAGTCGCTGCCGGGCAGCAAAACCCCATCCAACACAGCCAACACGCCGGATATGTAATCTGCCTGCGGTATGAGACTAATGTGAACAGGTGTGCCACCCGCAGCTTCCACCGCTTCGCTGTAATGCCGAGAAAGATAAAAGCGATCAGTCTCCAATTCGAGGCGCATCGTTATGCCGATACGCGGCCGATGTCGGCTGATGGGATTTGAATCTCCGTTGTCGCCTTGCGTTCCGTCGTTCATCTCGAAGCTATCATAGCCTAAAACTATGACACGATCCCCAACCGGGCTAATAAGGGCAAGTACCTTGAACGCAGCCAGCTTTGAAACCGCGCCTTGACTTGCATTCAAGCGAATTCCTATAGTGGCTTTTACTAAAAATGCCAAGAGAAACTCCCAGCATTCGCAGCACCACTGTGCTACTCGTCCGTAAAGAAGGACAGGTCGCGCTCGCTGGTGACGGCCAGGTCACCCTGGGCGAAACCATCATGAAAGCTAACGCAAAGAAGGTTCGCCGACTTTATAACGATACTATACTGGCGGGCTTCGCTGGATCTACCGCCGACGCTTTTTCTCTTCTGACCAGGTTCGAAAGCAAGCTGGAACAGTATCACGGGAATCTCGAGCGCGCCGCTATCGAGCTCAGCAAGGATTGGCGCACTGATAAGATTCTACGTCATCTGGAAGCGCTGCTCGTGGTTGCCGATAGCAAGAGTTCGTTCTTGTTGTCAGGCAATGGCGATGTCATCGCGCCCGATGATGGCGTGCTGGCAATCGGCTCCGGAGGTTCGTATGCGTTAGCGGCGGCCAGGGCGCTCGCGAAACATACGGAATTGTCGGCGCGCGAAATTGCGGTTGAGGCGTTGCGCATCGCCGGCGACATCTGTATTTACTCGAATCAGAATATCGTCGTGGAAGAGTTGTAAACGTAAACGGCGGCAAAGTGGCCGGTCAGTTAGTGAGGATTTGAATCATTCAAGATGGTTATTTATTTAGAAGGTGAAGTAGATGAGGAACTTCGGCTCGACGAGATGACTCCGCGTCAGATCGTTGCCGAGTTGGATAAGCACGTTGTGGGTCAACGCAACGCGAAGCGCGCGGTTGCGATTGCCTTACGTAACCGTATCCGCCGTCAAAAGCTTGATCCCGAGATGGCCCTCGACGTGATGCCGAAGAACATGATCATGATCGGCTCCACTGGCGTGGGGAAGACCGAGATCGCTCGCCGGCTGGCGCGCATGTCCAATTCCCCGTTTTTGAAAGTCGAGGCTTCCAAGTTTACTGAGGTGGGTTATGTCGGACGCGACGTGGAAAGCATGATTCGCGATCTGACGGAGATCGCAGTGGACATGACGCGTCAGGAAAAGATTGACGAGATTGCCGAAAAGGCGGAGTTGAATGTTGAGGAAAGAATTCTTGACATGTTGCTGCCGCCGCCGCGTTCCACTTCGAGTTTTTACGACTTCGAAGCTGCAACCAATGCAGCAGGCACTTCGGAACCTGCTTCTGATCCTGCTGCGAACTCGGCCACCCAGGATCAGTTTCAGCGCACGCGCGAGAAGCTTCGGACGCAGTTGCGCAGTGGCAAACTGGATAGTCGACTCGTCGAAATCGAGATTCGCGAAAAGAACTTTCCGGTGATTGAGTTGGCGGGGCCACAAGGTGTCGAAGAGATGGGCATCAACATGAAGGACATGTTAGGCAATCTCTTTCAAGGCCGCACCAAACAGAGAAAGATGCAAGTGGACGAGGCGATCGAGCATCTGATGCAGGAGGAGGAGGAGCGCCTGATTGATATGGATCAAGTGGCGCGTGCCGCAATTGAACGCGTCGAAGTCTCCGGCATTATTTTTCTGGATGAGATCGACAAGATTGCCGGCAGAGAGTCGGGTCATGGGCCGGATGTCTCGCGCGAGGGTGTGCAGCGAGACATATTGCCCATCGTTGAAGGCACGACGGTCAACTCGCGCTACGGAATGGTGCGAACGGACCATATTCTTTTTATTGCCGCCGGCGCTTTTCACGTTTCAAAACCTTCCGACCTTATTCCTGAGTTGCAGGGACGCTTTCCCATCCGGGTCGAACTCGAATCGCTGACCGTCGAAGACTTCAAGCGTATCCTCACCGAGCCGAAGAATGCCTTAATCAAACAGTATCAGGCGATGATGGCAACTGAAGACGTGGTCATCGACTTTACGGAAGATGCGATCGATGCCATTGCGAATTTTGCCGCCACGGTAAATGAGCATACGGAGAATATCGGCGCTCGCAGATTGCAAACTATCATGGAGAAGCTCCTCGAAGAGATCAGTTTTGAAGGACCTGATTTAGAACCTAAAAACCAGCGCATTGACGCCCGTTATGTCGAGGCCATGCTTTCAGAAACTGTAAAGGATCAGGACCTCAGCCGGTACATTCTGTGAAATCATTCAATCCCCGCTTCATCCCCTGCCCTTTCACGCTTCATTTCCCAATTAGCGTTTCTCTGTCTGGCGCTTCGTTTGTTTACCGGCTTTCGCTGAAGCGACTTCTCGTGCTGGCGCTTTTGCTGCCCGGGATAATGATAGTTGCCAACTGCGGTAAGCGGCGGCCGCCACTGCCGCCGATTGAGCGTGTGCAACAGCGGACGGAATTGCTCTCCGGGGTGCAACGTGGGAATCAAGTGATCCTGAGTTGGCCGGCACCGCGACGCAACGCTTCGGATGAGAGCGTGCAGAGCATTCGTCGCATTGATGTTTACCGGCTGGCTGAAAAACCACGCGCTCCCCTGGGATTGACTGAAGAAGAGTTTGCCACTCGGTCCACCTTAATCGGGTCTGTTACTTACGACGAGATCAAGAGTGCGACTGATGTTCTGACTTACACGGATACGCTGGAACTTGCCGGAGAGCCCGCTCGTCTGCGCTACGCCGTTCGCTATGTAAACGCCTCCGGCCAGCGGGCGGCCTTCTCAAACTTTCTCTTACTCGAGCCTGCCGCTCGCATCGCGCAACCACCCACGATGATCGCAACCGGTAAAGAAGTCGGAGAGGACGCCATTGCGATATCGTGGCAGCCTCCTGCGGCTAACATTGATGGCTCAACTCCTGTGAACCTGCTTGGCTACAACGTCTATCGATTGGAAGAGTCGGAAGACCTTAACAGCCAAACGCCAATAAATGATTCACTGGTTTCGGGAACGCAGTATCGCGATAAGAATTTCCAGTTTGGCAAGAGTTATCGTTACGTGGTGCGTTCTGTTTCGTTGGGAACAGAAGGCGCCCAGGTTGAAAGTCTGAATTCAAACTCCATCGCTGTGTCTCCACGCGATACTTTCGCGCCATCGGCGCCGGCATCGATAACGGTGGCTGCCGCTCCGGGTCGACTCTCAATCTTCTTTCCGGCAAATCCCGAAGGAGACATTGCGGGCTACAACATCTATCGCTCGACAGATCCCGATTTGCCGAAGGACAAGTGGATCAAGCTAAACCCCGCGCTGCTGACGCGAACAACTTTCCAGGATGAGAAAGTGGAATCAGGAAAACGGTATTACTACTACCTGACAGCGGTGGATCAGGCGGAAAATGTTAGTCCGCCATCCGAAGTGGTTTCTGAGACTGTGCCCTAACTCCTGGGACCGCAGGCATCCTGCCTGCAATGAGCGCGAAGCGCGAACAATTACGAATGCGAGTCTGTCGCTTCACAACATCTGAAATAACGACACCACGCCTGGGATTGCTTGAAGGCGAATTTGTCCTGCCGCTGGCGGAGGGTGAAAGCATCAAGTCGTTTCCCTCTCCAGTTACTGCTAAAGAAGTCGCGATCTCCGACGTGAAGCTCATAGCGCCCGTTGCGCCTTCAAAGATCGTTTGTGTGGGGCGAAACTATCGAGAGCACGCCGCGGAACTGGGAAACAAAATGCCCGACGAGCCGTTGCTCTTTCTTAAAGCTCCTTCGGCCGTAATCGCCAGTGGCGACTGCATCGAACTGCCGCCGCAGTCGCAGCAAGTTGAACATGAGGGCGAGCTGGGTGTGGTGATCGGGAGACGCGCGCGAAAACTATCAGACAGCGAAGACCCGCTCGGCTATGTTCTGGGCTACACCTGCGTCAACGATGTCACTGCGCGCGACCTGCAACGCAAGGACGTGCAGTTTACGAGGGCTAAATCCTTTGACACGTTCTGCCCGGTCGGGCCTTTTATTGTAGACGGACTGGATCCTTTGGACCTCGGCGTCGTCACCCGGGTGAACGGAACAGTAAAACAAAATGGTCGCACCGCTGACATGGCGTTTTCAGTTCCCTTCCTGATTAGGTACATTGCCGACATAATGACGCTTCTCCCGGGAGACCTGATTGCCACGGGAACGCCTGCGGGAGTTTCACCAATGAAGGACGGAGACATTGTTGAAGTTGAGATAGAAGGAATTGGAGTGCTGCGAAATAGAGTCGGCAGCATTAAGTGAGATCGAAATGGAGTTCTACTCTGTGTAATCTCTGCGAACTCTGCGTCTGATCGTCGCGAAATTCGCGCATTGAAATAGTGTGCGTCGTACGCGCGACCCGGTCGCTACTGCTCCCGGTTCTGTATTCGTGTCGGCTTTGATGACCGTATTATCTACAGCGATACTTAGGCTCTTTCATCGTGGTACGACTAATACAGAACCGGGAGCAGACCGGGGTCCCCGAGCGGGCAGCCCGCTTGGGGTGGTAGTAGCGACCGGGTCGTTCACGTAGACAAACGTACTTGCAATAATAACCTGGAGGTCTTTATGAAGTTTTTTCTAGACACTGCCAATCTTGATGAAATTCGCGAAGCTGCATCTTTTGGAATCGCAGACGGAGTTACAACTAATCCTTCGTTGATTGCGAAAGAGGGCAACGTCGATTTTAAGGAACACATCGCTGCGATTTGCGAGATCGTTAAGGGACCTGTGTCCGCTGAGTGCACCAGCGAGGACACGGAGGGCATGTTGCGCCAAGGGCATGAGTATTCGAAGATTGCACCGAACGTTGTCATTAAGTGCCCGCTTACGCGCGCCGGCTTGAAAGCCACTCGGGCATTGTCTGACGAAGGGATTAAAGTGAATGTGACGCTCTGCTTCTCAGCCGCTCAGGCAATCATGGCGGCGAAAGCGGGCGCCTCTTTCATCAGCCCTTTTCTTGGCCGGCTCGATGATATTGGCGAAAACGGCCTGCTGCTCCTCCAGGACATTATCGACGTCTACAGCAACTACGATTGGAAAACTGAAGTACTGGCCGCGAGCATCCGCCATCCAATCCATGTAATCGAGGCGGCCCGAATGGGCGCAGACATTGCCACGATGCCTCTCAAGGTAATTGATCAGTTATTCAACCATCCGTTGACTGAGAAAGGTCAGGCGCAGTTTCTCGCTGACTGGCGTAAGAGCGGCAGGAAGTAAATCTGGCAGCTGAAGATTGGGTAACGTGCACGACAAAGGAAACTACTCAAGTTGTCACTGGGACCGCGGGCGTCCCGCCCGCTTCGTTAAATGCCACGTTGTCCGGATTGTTCGATTCACCTGTTCCTTGAGTGAACTTGTCGCTTGAGGCGGGCGAGACGCCCGCGGTCCCAGTAAAGAGGTTGATCGGCCACGCTGTTACGGTGGGTACATTGCAAGTAGCAAAGACTCGGATCGCAGTGCGGGCCTACAAGTACGACGGCTTGCTTCATCGGACCTGGCAAGCGCAGCTACTTCGTCAAGAGGGTGCGCTTATCGTTCTTGATGCAAAGTTCCCTGATGAGATCGTCCATGAACTACTCGGAACAATCGCCAGCGGAACACACAGTCTGGAATGCTACTGGCTGGATCGCTGGTACAACATCTTCCGATTCGCGCAGCCAGACGGTAAGCTAAGAAACTACTACTGCAACATCAACGTACCGCCCACGTTTGCTGACGACACGCTGAGCTACGTTGATTTAGACCTGGACATTCTGGTTGAGCCGGACTTTTCTTACCGGATACTCGACGTTGAAGATTTTGAAAGAAATGCGAAACGTTATGGCTATCCAGCCGGCGTGCAAGCCAATGCCCAACGAGCGGTTGATGAGCTGGTAAGAATGATTGAGACGCGCGCGTTTCCGTTTAGTCCCGGTTAATGGCGTGGGTAGTGTTCTGGTTTGAACCAAATCTCTGTGCGTCCTCTAGGTACTCTGTGACTCTGTGGTGAATCCTTATTGACGATTGCTTACCACAGAGGCACAGAGAACACGGAGGTCGCACAGAGAAGACAAATACTTTGCGGTGCAGGTTTAATTGTTTATGACAAAGCAGCAAACAAAGCAATCCAAATCCAAGCTTGAACTCTTGAAAGAACGCTCGCTTAAGGCGGAAGAAGGCGGCGGCGTCGCTCGCGTCCAGAAGCAGCACGAGGCTAACAAAATGACTGCGCGCGAGCGCATTGAGTTTCTGCTCGACGAAGACAGCTTTGAAGAGTTTGACAAGCTGGTCGTGCACCGCTCGCGCGACTTTGGTCTTGACCAGCAACTCTATCCAGGCGATGGCGTCGTTACGGGCTATGGGCTGATAGACGGCCGTCGCGTGGCCGTGTTTGCTCAGGACTTCACCGTCTTCGGCGGTTCCCTCTCCGAAACGCACGCGGAAAAAATTTGCAAGGTGCTCGACCTGGCGATGAAAGTTGGCGTGCCGGTAATTGGGTTGAACGATTCCGGCGGCGCGCGCATTCAGGAAGGTGTGGTGAGTCTGGGAGGCTATGCCGACATCTTCTTGCGCAACACGCTGGCCAGCGGAGTGGTTCCGCAAATTAGTTGCATCATGGGCCCGTGTGCCGGTGGCGCTGTCTACAGCCCGGCGATCACCGACTTCAACATCATGGTCAAGGACACGTCGTACATGTTCATCACCGGTCCCGACGTGATTAAGACGGTGACACACGCCGATGTCACTAAAGAAGAACTCGGCGGCGCGCTCACTCACAATCGCATTTCGGGCGTGGCCCACTTTGCCGCGGACTCCGACGAACATGCATTACGCATGGTGCGTGAGTTACTTTCTTTTATCCCGTCTAACAACCTCGAGGACGCGCCACGCGTTAAGCCGACGGATACGGCCGACAGAACTGAAGTCAAGCTCAACACCATAGTCCCGGAGGCTTCGAATCAGCCCTACGACATTCGCGAAGTCATCAACGCGGTCGTTGACGATGGCTACTTCTTTGAAGTCCAGCAACTTCACGCGCCAAACATTTGTGTGGGCTTCGCGCGGCTCGACGGCCGCTCGGTAGGTATTGTTGCGAATCAGCCGGCCTTCCTGGCCGGCGTGCTCGATATCGACGCCTCGGTCAAGGCTGCGCGCTTCGTCAGGTTTTGCGACTGTTTCAATATTCCGCTGATCGTGTTCGAAGATGTCCCCGGATTTCTGCCGGGAGTTTCACAGGAACACGGTGGCATCATCCGCCACGGCGCCAAGTTGCTGTATGCCTTCGCCGAAGCGACCGTTCCGAAGTTAACAGTGATAACCAGGAAAGCGTATGGCGGCGCCTATTGCGTGATGGCTTCTAAGCACATTCGCACTGACATTAATCTCGCGTGGCCCACAGCCGAGATTGCGGTGATGGGGCCAGAGGGAGCGGTTGGCGTTTTGTATCGACGTGAGATTAATGAGGCGAAGGACAAAGAGGCTGCGCGACGCGCACGCATTCTCGAGCTGGAAGACAAGTTTGCAAATCCTTACGTGGCCGCCGAACGTGGCTTCATTGACGAAGTTATCGAACCGGCACAGACCAGGCCAAAACTTATTCGTGCGCTTTCGCTACTCCAGAATAAACGAGACACCAACCCACCAAAGAAGCACGGCAATATTCCGCTGTAGTCTTTCGCTCATGCTGGAGAGGCCGACTTGACCCGAGACCCCATAGAAGATTCTCCGGAAGGTCATAGACTGTC
>JBGPYG010000300.1:0-5352 GCA_041493085.1 Pyrinomonadaceae bacterium
CGGGCTAAATTCATGCCAACGCTACGCGTCGAAAGCCAAAGCGAAAGAGTGGTATGGCAGAAGTTGAAACACAACCTGATGAACGAGGTCACTGGGGAACCTATGGCGGTCGTTATGTTCCGGAAACTCTGATGGCTCCATTGGAAGAGTTGACCGCTGCCTACTTCAGCGCCCGCGAGGATCCAGCGTTTGAGTTAGAGTTGGCAACGTTGTTGAAGGGTTACGCGGGCAGGCCCACGCCTTTGTTCTTTGCCGCTCGCGTAACAGAGCACGCTGGGGGAGCAAAAGTTTATCTCAAGCGCGAAGACTTGCTGCACACCGGCGCTCACAAAATTAATAACACGCTCGGCCAGGTGTTGCTGGCTAGACGCATGGGCAAGCGTCGGGTGATAGCCGAGACGGGCGCCGGGCAGCATGGCGTGGCGACGGCCACAGTTTGCGCGTTGTTCGGACTGGACTGCGTCGTCTACATGGGCGCCGAGGACATGCGCCGGCAGGCGTTGAACGTCTTTCGAATGCAACTGCTCGGCGCTGAGGTGCGGGAAGTGAACGCCGGGTCGCGCACGCTGAAGGATGCGATCAACGAAGCACTGCGCGACTGGGTGACCAACGTTGAGGATACTTACTACCTCCTGGGGAGTGCTCTGGGACCGCATCCCTACCCACTGATGGTTCGTGAGTTTCAAACTGTCATCGGACACGAGACGCGTGAGCAGATTCTGGACAAGCAAGGGCGCTTACCCGATGTCCTGGTCGCCTGCGTTGGCGGCGGCTCTAATTCTATTGGCATGTTCCATCCGTTTCTGCGTGACGAATCGGTGCGCATGGTGGGTGTTGAGGCCGGTGGCCGAAGCGACGAGCTGGGGCAACATGCCGCTCGCTTCAACCAGAGCGGTGGTGGCCGTCCCGGCGTGCTGCAAGGAACGATGAGTTACGTCTTGCAAGACGCGAACGGACAGATTGCCACGACCCATTCGATTTCAGCCGGACTGGACTATCCCTCGATTGGTCCGGAACACGCGGCGCTGCATGACTCTGGGCGCGTCGAATACACCTCGGTCTCAGACACGGAAGCCCTGGCGGCTTTTCAAACCTTGTCAAAGCTCGAGGGTATCATTCCGGCGCTTGAGTCGGCCCACGCCGTTGCGCACGCAATCAAAGTCGCTGCAGAAATGACAAGCGAACAAATCGTGATTGTGAATCTCTCGGGACGCGGGGATAAGGATGTGAATACGGTTCAGGAGCGCTCGGAGTCAGCAGTCTTGAGTTAGGAGTCTTGAGTCTTGGGTCGAATCGAGGATGCGTTTAGTCAGCTAAAACGTGAAGGGGAGAAGGGCTTCATCCCCTTTATCACTGCCGGCGATCCCGATCTCGATACAACCGTCGAGTTGCTGGTTGAACTCGCAAAGTCCGGCGCCACCGTTATCGAACTCGGCGTGCCGTTCAGCGACCCGATGGCGGATGGTCCGGTGATTCAACGCGCTTCCGAACGCGCTCTTAGGCACGGCTTCGGGCTGAGGGAGATTTTCGAAACCGTCGCCAAAGCGCGCGCCAGGATCGACACTCCGATAGTCCTCTTTAGTTATTTCAATCCCTTATTGCAATACGGCATTGATAAACTTGCGCGCGACGCAAGGCAGGCAGGCCTCGATGGAATTCTCGTGACGGACCTGACGCCCGAGGAGTCCGAACAGTTTGCCGCGACTCTGAAGCTGAATAATCTTGACATGATCTTCCTGGTCGCGCCGACGTCGACCGATGCGCGTCTGCAAATGATTGCCGGGTATGCAAGTGGTTTTGTATATGCCGTGTCTCGTGCGGGTGTGACCGGGGCTCGCGAGAATATCAGCCGTGAGGCAGAATTACTCGTCGCGCGCGTGCGCAGGTTCTCTGGCTTGCCTGTCGCAGTAGGGTTTGGTATCTCCAGCGCGGAGCAGGTGGAGCAAACTCTCGCATACGCTGATGCCGCAGTTGTGGGCTCAGCTATTGTCGCGCAAATTGAGAAGCTCTCGGCGGCACCCAATCTCGTACACGGGGTGGGGCAGTTCGTGCGAAGTCTGATCCCTGCGGGAGCGAAAACTGTATGAAGGAAACTCCGGAAGCCGGCTCAGGAATCGGGCGAGGAGCAACGGTTGTAATTGTTCTCCATAGTCCGCGCGAAAAATGTTGGGGCGTGCTCGACGAGATCAGTCAGGCTGGAGTATTCTTGCGCGGCCTCGACCTGAATGCATTTGATGATTGGGTGAGCGCAGTAGCACACGACGAACCGTTTGTCGGGTTTGGTGATCTGTTCTTTCCCATGTGGCGCGTCGAGCGCATCTCGAAGGATGAAGCGGCGGGCGGAATTCCCTCGCTTTGCGAACAGGTTGAGCGACGCACAGGCCATACGGTTGACGAGTTGTTGCGAACTGACAACAGCAAGTCAGACTGATTCGCTATTATGTTTTTGGTGGCGCAACCTCACCGCAATATCGGCGCAGAGAGGGCTGCAGTTGTGCCACCAGACCGGAAACTGAGGACCTAACCCTCTGGAAATAAACTGCTGTTGCAAGTGTGAAACACTGTTCCATTCTCGCGCTGAGTGTGCTATGCTCCGCGCAATCTGACGGCGAAAAGAAGGGCACTCGCCGCAGGCTTATGAGAAAAGGAGCGGAAGAAAGAGATGTATGTCATGGCTGAAGACCGATTCACAGTAGACCGCGGCAAGGCGATTGAGGCGGCTCTAGCAGGTATTGAAAAGAGATTTGGCAAGGGATCGATTATGCGTTTGGGAGAGCGCGAGGTCTCGGATATTCCGGCGATTTCTACCACGTCCTTAAGCCTCGACGTGGCGGTGGGAATTGGCGGCGTGCCGCGCGGACGGATTATCGAGATATACGGGCCTGAGAGTTCCGGCAAGACCACGCTTGCTCTGCACATCGTAGCGGAAGCGCAAAAGGCCGGCGGCGTTGCTGCCTACATCGACGCGGAACACGCAATGGATGCGGATTACGCCGGTAAACTCGGTGTCGACATCGACCAACTTCTGATTTCCCAGCCGGACTCCGGTGAACAGGCGCTGGAGATTGCGGAAGCGCTGGTGCGTTCAAACGGAGTTGACGTGATCGTGGTTGACTCGGTTGCCGCCCTCGTACCCCGCGCGGAACTCGACGGCGAAATGGGAGACTCGTTGCCCGGCCTCCAGGCGCGCCTGATGTCGCAGGCACTGCGTAAGCTTACGGCAATCGTTGCGCAGTCGAATACCTGCTTCATCTTCATCAATCAGATTCGCGAGAAGATCGGCGTGATGTTTGGGAATCCCGAAACCACAAGTGGCGGTCGCGCGCTCAAGTTTTATGCTTCAATGCGGCTCGACATCCGGCGCATCGGGGCCATCAAGGATGGAGACCGAGTTGTGGGCAACCGCACCAGGGTCAAAGTGGCGAAGAATAAAGTGGCGCCGCCCTTCCGCGAGTGTGAGTTTGACATCATGTATGGCGAAGGTATTTCGCGGGAAGGTGATGTTCTCGATCTGGCTGTCGCGCAAAATGTCGTCGACAAAAGCGGCGCGTGGTTTTCCTACAAGGGAGATCGTTTGGGACAGGGACGCGAGAATTCCAAGCAGACATTGAAAGAGAAGCCGGAGATTCTCCAACAAATCGAGCGAGAAGTAAAAGTAAAACTCGGCATGCCTGTGCGCGAGGAGAAGCCCGAAGCTGCGCCGAGCGCAAAAGCCGCTACGGCTGATAAGAAGTAGAAATCAACTTGAAAGACATCCGGCGTTCGGCTTGCGGGATTTGACCACTCGCGGCCGAGCGCTTATTTATTGGGTTGCTTTTACTGCTTTACAGGCTGACAGTCTAAACGGATAATCCGCCGCGGTAGGTAGGACAGACATTCCTGTCTGTCGATCTTTCTATCAGAACCGGGGGCGGACCGGGGTCCCCGCGCGGGCAGCCCGCGTGGGGTGGTGGTAGCGACTGGCTGGATGCTCAACGATCAGACCGGGAGTTATGGAAGAGATGGCCGAAATCCAAGTCGCGTGCATGGCCGGTCGCTACCGCTCCCGGTTCTGATAAGTTACAAGGACTGGCACGAATGCCTGTCCTACTATGAAGTCAATTCTCATAAAAGGCGGAACGCTCCTGACGATGGACGAACAGGATGCCATCGTGCGGGGAGATCTGCTGATCCGCGATGGCCTCATAACGAGCCTCGGAGAAACAGGCCAGACCGCTGATATTGTGATTGACGCTGCTGGTTGCGCTGTTCTTCCGGGTTTTGTTCAAACCCACATTCACCTTTGCCAAACACTATTTCGTGGCGCCGCTGACGACTTGCCGCTGCTCGACTGGCTCAAGAAACGTGTTTGGCCGATGGAAGCAGCGCATACTGCCGCCTCAATCAAAGCTTCCGCCGAACTTGGCGTTGCCGAATTAATTAAGGGCGGAACGACCTGCGCCTTGACAATGGAAACTGTGAAGCACACTGACGAAGTCTTCAAAGTGGTTGCAGAGTCGGGCTTCCGCGCCACGGTGGGCAAATGCATGATGGACAAAGGAGACGACGTCCCCGGTGCGCTGCATGAAGAGACAGAAGCCTCCATCAGGGAGTCGTTGGCATTGCTTGAATCGTGGCATGGCAAAGCCAATGGACGAATAGGCTATTGCTTCGCGCCGCGCTTCGCGCTTAGCTGCACGCGCGAACTTCTTTCTCGCGTAGCTCAACTGGCAAAAGAGCGCGGCGTGATAGTGCACACGCACGCGTCAGAAAATAAGAATGAGTGTAGTTTGGTTAAAGGCGAAACTGGTTCACGTAACGTTGCTTATCTTGATTCACTCGGATTAAGCGGCCGCCATGTCGTATTGGCTCATTGCGTACATCTCGATGCTTCGGAGTTTGAGACCCTCGCGAACACACGGACTCACGTCGCCCACTGTCCCTCGTCGAATCTAAAGCTCGGTTCCGGGATTGCCGAGATCGCCAGGATGCTTGACCAGGGGATTTCCGTTTCGCTTGGTGCCGACGGAGCTGCTTGCAACAACCGTCTCGACATGTTTACGGAGATGCGCAGCATGGCATTGTTGCAAAAGGCTCTGCACGGGCCAGAGGTTCTTCCCGCCAGGCAATCTCTGCGCATCGCCACGATCGACGGCGCTAAGGCGCTGGGACTGGAAAAGAAGATTGGAACTCTGGAAACTGGTAAGCGTGCCGACGTGAGCGTAGTGAATCTAAACGCTCTTCATTCAACTCCATACTCAAGTGACCCCATATCGGCCCTGGTTTACGCCGCCCAGACGTCTGACGTTCAGAGCGTTGTGATTGATGGGCAGGTAGTGATGAGAGACCGGGAGTTGCTTACCCTGGACGAAA
>JBGPYG010000082.1:0-11207 GCA_041493085.1 Pyrinomonadaceae bacterium
CGAGATGATTGAGAAAGCCGGAATAGTTCGGCAGCCACTCGCGCGGCGGGCGCTGCTGGTGCGCGAGAAGGTATCTTTCGAACAGGGGAACAGGCGCATTAGTGTTGAGCCCGGCGACCACTACCAGATTGACTGTCTGATTGATTTCCCTCACCCGATGATTGGCGTGCAGCAGTTTTCACTGAATCTTGATAATGGCAACTTCAGTAAGGAAATCGCCGCTGCCCGCACTTTTGGCTTCACTGCTGAGATCGAAGCCTTGCGGCGCGCAAACCTTATCCGCGGCGGCTCGCTGGACAATGCAATCGTCCTGACGCCAGACGGCATGTTGAATAAGACCGGTCTCAGATTCCGCGACGAATTTGTGCGTCACAAGATTCTGGACATCATTGGCGATCTGGCCTTGCTGGGGATGCCGATTTTGGGCAGGGTCGTAGCCGAACGAAGCGGCCACATTATGCATGCGGGTTTGATGTCAAAACTACTGCGCGTGCGCTCAGCGTGGGACATCGTCGATGTGCCGGAAACCTACGTCCAAAGTCCAATGTCCAAAGTCCAAAGTCTGCTCTCCACCACTTAAGTAGTCCAAAGTCCAACGTCCAATGTCCAAAGTCCGCTCCCCCTAACCGAGTGGTCTGCCAGAACCTATAACGGCGGACCTTAAGATTGACCTGCGCAAACCAGACATTGGACCTTGGACTTTGGACACGTCTTAGAGCCCGCTGCGCACAATGTCGTGCAGTCGAATTAGTCCCACGCAAATTCGATCATTATCAACCACGGGCAACACGGATATTTGCGAAGGTCGATCTTCCATCAAGCGCAGCGCGTCATAGGCAAGCAGCTTGGGGTTGGCAACAGCCGGATTGGCGGTCATGAGCTCTTCGCATTTCAGGTTTGCCAATGCTCCATGATCGAGTCGCTGAATGGCGCGACGCAGGTCACCGTCGGTAATGATTCCCGCCAGATGTCCGCCGGTGTCGACAACATTGACCGCTCCGAGCCCACCATCGCTAATTCCCTTCACGACGTCCATCCAGACCGCGCCGACAGGCACGGTAGGATTGTCCGCCCCGCTATGCATTAGATCCGAAACCGTCAGCGTCAGCCGCTTGCCCAGTTGTCCCGCCGGATGGTTGACGGCAAAGTCGTCCGAGGTGAGTCCCTTCACCTGCATCAAGGTCATCGCCAAAGCGTCGCCAAGCGCCAGGGCGACGCTGGTGCTGGTCGTTGGCGCCAGGTTTAGCGGACACGCTTCCTGATCAACAGATCCGTCGATAACTGCGTCAGCGCGGCGCGCCAACGTTGAGCTGAGATTCCCCACCAGCGCAATGATCGGCACTTGCCGGCGTTTCAGATAAGGAAGCATCTCTATTATTTCATCCGTCTCGCCGCTGTTGCTCAAAATCATTACGACGTCATTCGAATTGATAATCCCGATGCCTCCATGAAGAGCGTCGGACGGATGAAGATGAATCGCTCCCGTTCCGGTGCTGGTCATCGTCGCCGCAATCTTCTGCGCGATGATTCCCGACTTGCCTACACCCAAAATTACAAGCTTGCCTTTGCAGCTCGCGAGCAGTTTGACAACGCGCTCGATTTCGTTTTGTTTGAGGCGGGTCGCTGTCTGGGCTATGGCTTCCGACTCCAAACGAAGAAAGCCCTGGACCTCGGCAAAATAGTTTTTGTCAGTCATTCACTACCTTTGATATACGACCACACGCGGCTTTTGCAAGTCCACAAACATGCTGCAAAGCAAAGGCGGATACCGAGAGCCCGAGTTAGTCATGAAAAGCAAGACCTCAAGCCAACACAAATACATTTTGGCCTCGTTTGGGCCTCAATGGAATTCAGAGTAAATTCAGATACGATTCAGATGGACAATCCCGTGTTCGCTCGGCTATAGTGCGCTTCTTCCGAAGCAATTAAATGAATCTCTACAGTTAGGAAACTCTGAGATGGGCTTGCTGAACTTTCTGCCACGCGAAGAGCAGTACTTCGATCTCTTCATTCAGATGACGCTCTACATCTCCGCTGCCGCGCGCGAACTCAAGGAGATGTTGGCGGACAAGAACCGCAACTTCGGGGATTATGCGCAGCGCATCAAAGGTTTGGAACATGCCTGCGATGAGCTGACTCATAATATCTCAACCCGGCTGAATAAATCCTTTATCACGCCCTTCGATCGCGAAGACATTTACACCATGTCAACCGCGCTCGACGACATTGTTGACCTGATCGACGACGCCGCTCGTGCCATTATCATCTTCGACGTACAGGAGATTACCGATTACGCGCGCGAGTTCGCCGACGTCATAGTGCGCATGGCGGAGCAACTCAAGGAGATTGTGGCAACCCTGCAAAAGCCGAAGAATGTGACGCAGAGGCTGGTCGAGATTCACCGTTTGGAAAACGAGGGTGACGACATTTACCACGCGGCAATCGCCGAGCTGTTCCATGACTCACACGACGCGCTTACGGTGCTGAAGTGGAAAGAGGTTTATGAAAAACTCGAGGCCGCTGTTGACCGCTGCGAGAACGTCGCCAACATAATCGAAAGCGTGATTATTAAACACACGTAAGCAGTAAGCGGTAAGCAGTAAGCAGTAAGCGTTGCCGCCATGCCGAATATAGGATTGATTGCTGACCATTGAGTGCCGAAGCTCGACTGCTTACTGCTCACTGCTTACTGCTCACTGCTTACTGTTAACCAATGACCGCCACCTTCGCTTTCGTTGTCGTTCTCGTAGCACTCGCACTCGTTTTCGATTACATCAACGGTTTTCACGACGCGGCCAATTCGATTGCCACAGTCGTCTCCACACGCGTTCTCTCTCCCGGGATTGCCGTGATCTGGGCTGCATTCTTCAACTTCATAGCTTTCGCTGTCTTCGGCACACGCGTCGCGAAAGCAATCGGCGACGGCGTGCGGATGGACTTGATTAGCGCCGACTTGCGGCTCTATGTGCTCATGTGCGCTCTGCTGGGAGCCATTTTCTGGAACCTGATAACGTGGTATCTGGGCTTGCCGACTTCAAGTTCACACGCGCTGCTGGGCGGCTACGCCGGCGCCGGCATGGCGGCTTTTGGTGGTATTCACGGCCTGCTGAAAACCGATGTCTGGCTGCGCACGATTAAGTTTATTGTTTTGTCGCCGCTGATTGGCATGGTGCTGGGATTTACCTTGATGGTGGCGGTGCACTGGATCTTCCGCCGCGCAACGCCAAAGGCTGTTGATAAGTTTTTTCGCAAAGGCCAACTCTTTTCGGCTGCGGCGTTCTCGCTGGGCCATGGCGGCAACGACGCGCAGAAGACGATGGGCATAATCACTGCCGTGCTGGCAGCCGGCGGTGTTCTTGCCTACGGACCGAACGGCACGATCCCGCACATTCCCCTCTGGGTGGTGCTGATAGCGCATGCAGCGATCGCGCTGGGTACTCTGTCCGGAGGTTGGCGCATCGTCCACACGATGGGGACGAAGATAACTAAGCTCAGGCCCATCGGCGGTTTCTGTGCCGAGGCCGGGGCCGCTCTTACCCTTGCTTACGTAACGCTCACCGGCACTCCGGTTTCAACTACGCATACCATAACCGGCGCCATCGTCGGCGTCGGCGCCACTCGCCGGCTCTCAGCCGTGAAGTGGGGCGTTGCGGGAAGAATCGTTTGGGCCTGGATACTCACCATACCCGCTGCCGGTCTCATCGCTGCAATTTCCTTTTGGCTCGTCAAGCTAATCCTGCGCCTCTCATCTTAGTAGGTTGGTTGCCCTGTTTTCTTGATTCCAGAATCGATAAAAGTTGACCATCATATTCCCTCTGATTACTGCGCCGCGTGTTAAACGTTGAGGTCCTAATCACGGTCGCTTATCCTACTAACCGCCCCCACACAGAATTCTCATCAGGCAAGGCGTCTCCCAAAAGTTTTCCGCAGAACGTTTTCCTCCTATCGAATGGGTACTCTATTGAAAGCCAAGTCGCAGAGAGAAAAATCGCGTGACAGGCCCTCACGCGACCAACGACGTGTGCTGCTGATCACAGACGAACCGCTCGTTCCTTTCCAAGCGGCGCTCGAGGCGGCCGAACTGCACGTCGTCGGTGCATGTGCCGCCATCGCCGCGCCCATATCGCTCCGGCGCTCTCGCCCCCAAGTCGTTATTGCAAAACTTCCAATTAAGGGTATGTCGACCCAGGAGCTCGCGCGAATGCTTGGCCAAAGCCAGGATGGCGTGCCTCTGATATTGGTTGGAGACGAAGCATCGACATTGGAGCGGCGGCAAGAGGCCATGTCAGCTGGAGCGTCCGACTACTTCCAAATTCCCGCAGAGGTTGAATTGCTGATCTTGAGCGCTACTCGATTGGTCACACTGCAGCAAACGATGGACCGGCTTCGCGGCGAAGCCGATCTTGATCATTTGACCGGGCTGGCGAATCGACGCCGATTCCGAGCTGCGCTGTCTCGAGAGGTTGAAAGATGGCGGCGCTATGGAGCGCCGTGCGCACTGCTTCTGCTCGATATCGATTACATGAAATCGATCAACGACACGTATGGGCATCCTGCCGGCGACCTCGTCATCCGCGAGATTGCTAACACGCTGATCAGTGTTTCGCGTGACAATGACACCGCCGCCCGGTTGGGAGGCGAAGAGTTTGCCCTGTTATTTGCCGGGATCGACGACACTAAAGCCGTGTTAGCCGCCAACCGCCTACGTGCAATCCTGGCTGAGCGACCGATTGAAGGAGTTGGAAACATTACCGTGAGCATTGGCGTTGCTGCCTGTCCCGCCCACGCGGATTCCGAGCGGGCGCTCTATGCGGCGAGTGATGGAGCACTTTATGTCGCGAAGAATGAAGGGCGCAATCGTGTCGCGGTAGCGCCGAAAGCTGCGTTAGGCGCGAAATAGTTGATAGGCTTTTGGCCTGGTTTTCTTTTGCGGTCGCGCGGTGGCGAGTGACCAGACCGTGTGTTATCTTTTCTGGTAAACAGGCATTGCCCGCGTAGCTCAGTGGATTAGAGCGTTCGCCTCCGGAGCGAAAGGTCGCAGGTTCGACCCCTGCCGCGGGTACCAGAAAACAGAGGTCAGAGATCAGAGGTCAGAAGTCGGCAGGGCTTGAAAGGAAATTAGCAAGCGTCTGATCTGATGCCTGACGTTCTGACCTTTGACAGACGCCCAACCGCTGTGTTTTGTATCCTCTGAGCTCTGACCTCTGACCTCTGACGTCTGTAATTATGCAAATCAATTCGGCGAAGGACCTAGCGGTTTATGCAAAAGCGTATGAACTTGCGATGAGGGTATTCGAGTTGAGCAAGAACTTTCCGGCGGAGGAGAGATTCGCTTTGACTGGTCAAATTCGTAGGTCATCACGGTCTGTGTGTTTGAACCTGCGTGAGGCCTGGGCGAAGCGAAGATATGAAGCCCACTTCGTCAGCAAGCTGACGGATTGCGACGGTGAGAACAGTGAAACTGATTCTTCGTTGGACTTTGCAAAAGACTGTCGCTACATCTCCGGCGAGCAACACGATCAACTTACGTCACTCTGCAGGGAAATCGGCAAGATGCTCGGAAGCATGATCAAGACTCCCCGCACTTTTCTGACCTCTGACCTCTGATCTCTGACCTCTGATCTCGCGATCCGTGATCTCCAGGCCCTTATCGATGATCGCGAACGCCTCGCGCATCTCGGCTTCAGTGATACACAGCGGCGGGTTCGTGAAGAAAGTATTCCAGCGCACAAACGTGTAAAGCCCTTCCTGCCTAAAGAACTTGCTAAGCGCCTGCATCTCGGGCGACGTGCCGTTGAAGGGCGCCATCGGCTCGCGTGTCTCCGGATTTCGCACCAGCTCGACGATTCCGAAGAGCCCGATGCTGCGCGTCGCGCCCACGGACGGATGACGATGCTGCAGATCCTCGAGCATCCCGCGCATCACGGCCCCCATACGCCGCGCGTTCTCGATAAGGTGATCCTCTTCATACACCGCGATGGTTGCCAGCGCCGCAGCGCAGGCCAGCGGGTGGCTGTTGTAGGTGAGGCCGCCATAGAAGACGTTCTTCTCGAAGTGATCGGCGATGTGCCGTCGCATGCCCACCGCACCCAGTTGCACGTATGCGCTCGTCAGGCCCTTGGCCATCGATATCAGATCGGGTACGACCTTCCAGTGGTCGACCGAGAACCACTCGCCGGTGCGGCCGAAGCCGGCCATCACTTCGTCGGCGATCAGGAGGATGCCGTGCTTGTCGCACAGGTGCCTTAACCCCTGCATGTAGCCATCTGGTGGAACTAGAATTCCGTTGGTCCCGACGACGGGCTCGACAATGATCGCCGCTACAGTCTTCGGACCCTCCAGTTCAAGTATTTCTTCAGTTAGCCCCAGCACTTCCTCAGTCGTGTCCGAGCCCTTCTGAATGCCATGGTAGAAATCGGGGATGCGGAAGACGCCGGGGATGCCCGGCTCCGCTGCCCAGCGCCGCGGATCGCCAGTCAGGGTGAGCGCGCCCGCCGTCCCGCCGTGGTAGGAGCGATACCGTGCGGCAATCTTGTGGCGACCGGTAAACATCCGCGCGATGCGGATCGCGTTCTCGTTCGCCTCGGCGCCGCCGTTGGTGAAGAAGAAGGCGTCGATGTCCCCAGGTGTGATCGCCGCGAGCTTCACGCCCAGGCGACCGCGCACCTCGGTGGCCATGAACGGGTTGGCGTAGGGGAGCTTCGCAGCCTGCTCGTTGATAGCGCGAATCACGCGTTCGTCGCCGTGTCCGATGTTCACGCACATCAGTTGGCTATTGAAGTCGATGAAGCGCTTTCCTTCCGGCGTCCAGAAGTAGATTCCCTTCGCCCGCGCTACGGGAATTGGCTCCACCGCGGATTGGGCGGACCACTCGAAGATCGTGTGCCTGCGGCAGAGATCGACGATCTGCTCGCCCGTCATGGTTTCAGCAATGACAGTCATGGGAACGCGATGCTACCCAAGTCGCGACCATTTGACAACGTGCGGGTGAAGGGCAAAAGGGTAACCGGAAGCAGGGGAATGGGGGAACAGGGGAACGGGGTAATAAGGGAAAAAGGTAAAGAACTCTCCCGCTCTCGTTTCCACTTTCCCCTTTCCCCTGTTCCCCGTTACCCTGTTTCCCCTTTCCCCCCACTTATTGGTCTCTGAACAACGTACCGGTAGGCAACAAAACCCAGACAGGCGCCGAGCGTGTTTAGCAGCACGTCATCAATATCGACTGCTCGGGGGCTACCAATGAATCGGGAAAAGAATTGAATCGTCTCAATACTCAACGAAAGGCAAAATGCAATCGCCATCACTCGCTTCAACGAGCGAAAGCGAGCGAATGTTAGCGGCAACAGAATTCCCAGAGGCAGAAACAAGCTGATGTTGCCGAGCGTGTTCAGTAAGCAGAACGTCAACAGACCATGGTGCGGCCAGTACGCCTGCCGGAAGCAGTTGATTGAGAAGTTAAGCGGAATGAGATTTACGTGCTCGGAATCAGGACTGCGCAACCGCGAAATGTGCGTGGGAATAATTGTGATTGCCGCAACCACGATGAGGTAAACGACGAACGTGGTGGCGAGCAACCTTTTTTTCATCAGCGGTCGGGGATCAGAGGTCAGCGGTCAGAGGTGGGAAGGCCGAGCTGATCTCTGATCTCTGAATTCTGACCACGTCTACCTTGGAAAACGCCCGCGCTACTCGCCGGCAACCAGGAACGCCTTGACCATCTCGGCATTCCTAAAGTCTCCGTTGAAGCTGTCCAGCTTGTTCAGCCAGAAGTTGTAACCGGAGAAGTGCGTGTCTGGTGCGGTGTTTGGATCGCGTCCCAGGTATCCGAAGTACTGCATCGGCACAAATGCCTGGCTAAGGTCCTGCTGTCGTAGCAGCTCGTTCTCTGCCACGCGTCTCACGGCAGGCGGCACGCGCCCGCGAGGCCACGTCCCCAGTATCAGGCAGGCGGGCGAACTCATTGATGGCCGCCGCGCGATCGCCGCCGTCACGCGTTACGCCATTTTTCAGGAAGAGCTTGTCGACAAACTCCGTCGGCGTCATCGGCATCGGATACGCCGGGCCGCCGAGCTGCCTACGTTAATCGAAAGCTGGTCATCATCAGCCACAACCCTGTGGGCGTAAGTTGTTTGCACTAATATTAACCGCCGAGACGCAGAGCCGGCGGAGGTTACGCAGAGAAGAACCTCCAAATTAATGCGCGACTCAACGACTTAAAGGCGGCTGTGAAACTTCCCTGCCGCTGTTCCGGATTGTTATTGAGCTGACTAATTCTTTTGCAGCTCGCGCGTCGCCAGCGCACACAGGAAGAAGGTGCTGGCCACCAGGAACAAGGTGTGGCCGTTCACGTTCACTCTCTGTTCGGCCGCCATAAACTTGACGACTACTGCGGCGACAATGCTCAGCAATCCCAACAACCACGATAGTTGAACCACCAGACCAAGTATTCGCGTCACGGGCCAATCTCCTTAAGCTTTAAGATGCGCCAGAGTATATCAGAAGATTAACCCTGGGCTATGATCCATAACCGCTTCGCGCTAGACGTTCTTGCTTAGAACATAGAACTTAATCAGAGGTTTCTGAACTCCAAACCTCGTTCTTGAATTCACCGGCATTAACTTCGTCCTGCAATCCGCCGGCGCTAATACTCACAATCGCGAGCAGCACAGTGAAGACTAAGGCGTTGATGGTGAGTTCTCAGATAGGCATGCGATTTGGTCAGATCGCCGGCGTATGCCGCCAGCGTCTCGTCTTCTTCGATCCCTAACTGCTGTCGTAAAGCCGCTCGATGGCGCGCGCGATTCCACCATTGAAGCGCGCTATATCGACGCCAGGCGGAATCACGCTGATCGATCCGGTAACGCCGTAGAGTTCCTGTAACTCACGCGCGATCTTCCGCGACACGGCGATCACTTTCCCCTCATAACGGCGATAAAAACGTGATTCCGCGGCAACCATCAATTTCAGCGACGCGCGATTGCGTGCGCTGATTGCGCGGAGCGAATTCAAATACGCCCGGGAGTTCTAACGGCGGCCGCCCGGTAAGGAGCAAATAATGACCTACTGCATTCTTTACACCGCCAATTTTTGCGCTGACCAGTCTTCAGTCGGTCACTTTTGCTGCTTGAGGCTGCGTTTGTGGTCGCAGCAGGAAACGCAACTTCGTCCATAGTCGCCGCGGCCAATCTCTTCTCATACAAGGTTTCTCAACCAGCAGGAAGAAGATCGCGCTGATTCCCAACACGACTGGTGCGATGACGAGAAACTGCGCCAGCAGGTTAATATCAAAAGTACTTGTCAACGCCAACGACTTACTGCGTGCGAAAGTGAAAGTGATGATCGGATAATGCAGCAAGTAGATCGTGTAGCACATTCCGCCGATGGTCACCAGCCAGCGATTTCCCAGCAGGCGATAAGCAAGAACTCCGCGAAAAGCCGCACAGTAGAGCAGAAACGCAACTACCGGAAATAGGAAACTAATCGAAACGCTGTGCGACCATATGAGAGGCAACGATGCACACCCGATAACCGCAACCACATCCCACGCCCAATGCCGCGTTGTATTCTTGCGCCACTCGCACAAGTAGAGATCTGCGAGCAGGAATCCAATAAGAAAGAATTGCAGAAAATTGAGAAGCGACAGGGACAGTGCAGCATCAGAGATGCGGACGAAAAGCCTTTGAAAGATGATTGCCGCAAGGCCCAGTCCGATGATCGCCGATCGCCTCTGAAGACGGCTCCGCATTGCGAAAAGTAGAGTCAACAAGGGCACCAGCAAATAGAATTGCACTTCAACTTCCAATGACCAGGCAACTGAGTTAAGACGATTGCCGTAGCCGTAAATGATGTTATGCAGGTAGACAGAGCCGGCGGCGAGATGCGGCAATAGTGTTCTTAGCTCTTCTCCCCGCCGCAGTACGAGTAAGGCGCAAAGGAGAATCAGGCTGAGTAGATAAGGCGGCTCGAGACGAGTCAGGCGCCGCAAATAATAAGCGGACAATTTAACTTTCGGTGTTTGGATAATACGATGAGAAGCAAACGGCAGGGCCAGGATGAAGCCACTAATAATGAAGAAAAACTGAACGCCGTAATGACCATGCGCCAGCAATCGCGAAAGGCCTTCCTGGTCGGGGCTTGTTGAGAATCCAACCGGCGAGTAAGCTGCGACATACGCGTTCAGATGAAACAGCACGACCATAGCGATCGCAATAAACCGTAGGCCGTCAAGCTGCGGGATAAATCTGCCAGTCGATGTCTCGCGCGAGAATCTGTCGAATATTGTCTTTAACGGCATTACAGATAAAATCTTCAGCGCGTATTCAAGAATTAAGTGCTCTAGATCTTGCGTGCAGCCACAGCAATTTACCTTGAGAATCCGGACAGAAAACCGTGCTGCGCCAAGCGCTCAATGCGGCCTCCGAATCGGCTTCCAGACCAGCCAAAGCCAACCGGGTAAACCTTCTGAATTTCAAAGTTTCTCTTGAGCAGGCAAAACACTTGCTTTAAGGAATATTCTCGCAGGTGACCCTCCATCAGATGAACGCGTAAGGTCTGGTGCTTGAACATGTCAATAATTCGAGCTGCGTTCCAAAGATTGCGCACTTGTGAAGAAGAGCCATCCACGAGGACGTAACGCACGGCCAGCTCATTTATGACGGCCGAGATTCATTGGCAGGCGGACCAGCAGGTAATAGCATTGGCCGTTTGCGTTCTGACGGGATGCAATACTTAATGCGTTAAGACCCTACCTTTTATTTTCGCGGGAAGCTCCCGACCAGGAACGCAGTCGCGGGCCTTGGAACGTGGAAGGCATTCAAAGCGAAGCGTGGGAGCGAGGATTTCTTGCATTACCCGCCTAATAATTATCCGCCTCATTACTTAGTAGTATGAAAACTGCCCGGAGTGGGAAACGCGCATACAACCACTCGATGGCTGCTGTTTACCGCCCAAGAGCTCACTGCTGGTTCGAAATTTCCCCGGGGTTTTGGGTCAAGTTCGGCTGTCAAAATTCGTTTTCATCCTGACGAGGATTAGGCATCGGGAAACGATTTCTTTCCAGTGGTTAACTCGCAGGACTCTAGCGGATTAAACCTCCGGCTGTCAACACTGTGGGCAGTGGGTGGTAATCAGCAGTTAATAGTCAGCAACCAGCAATCAGCAGCCAAAGATCAGAAGTCAGTCCTCGCAGCCCACTGTCCACTGCTCACTGC
>JBGPYG010000436.1:0-2170 GCA_041493085.1 Pyrinomonadaceae bacterium
ACTCGAACCGACATGAGTTTGACCTCGCCAGATTTTGAGTCTGGTGCGTATACCAATTTCGCCACTCCGGCATTTGCGTAGAAAGATAATAAAGCGACTCATTCGCGAATCGCAACTGGAGATGAGGCCGCGCCTTTGGAGTGCGGCGACCCGTCACCGCTTTGGTCGGCGGCCTGACACCGCCATGTTCTCGCCTAACAGACTCGCCAAAGGCTGCGACAAGTCGCAGCGGACCAAAGCGCTGACAGGTCAGCGCACTCCAGAGCTACTTGCCTAATCCAGAGTTGCTTCATATGCTTCCTTCTCAAATTCACAAAATGGGAAGCGAGGTCGCGACAGAATCACATGGAGGACTTTCAAAGACTTGGCGCGGTGGTAGAAAATCGTTGGAAAGCCGAGAACTACCACGAAGAACTTTTCCCCGAGATTGCGGCGCAAGCGCTCGCTGAGGCCGACCTGCCGTCACGCGTTGACCCCTGGGAAATCATTCGTTGGGTGCATAGTGCCACCACGCTTCCCGAGCAAAAAGACGTTGAGGGACGTTTCGGCAATCCGCCCATAACACTCTTCTCGGGCCCAAGATTTTATATCGACGTTTACTACTGGCTCGACGGCACCACCAGCATTCATCAACATGCTTTCACGGGCGCATTTCAGGTCTTGCTCGGATCGAGCATCCACAGCCGGCATTCCTTTCGCGAAGACAGGATTATCAACGAACACTTCTCCGTTGGTCAGTTAACACTCGAAGACGTTCAGTTGTTAAGACTGAAGGACGTGCGAAAGATCATGCCGGGCCGAAACTTTATTCATTCCTTGTTTCATCTGGATCGGCCTTCAGCCACCATCACGATCAGAACCGAACATACGCCTTCGGCCGCATTACAATACGACTACCGCAAACCTCATTTTGCTCTGGATCCTTTTTTCCGCAACCCGGTATTGATCAAGAAGCTGCAAACTATCGGGCTGCTGCTGGGAATGAAACACAAAAACGCTGACCAGATGATTGCAGATCTGGTCTGCTCTTCGGATTTTCATACGGCGTACTTTGTATTAGCGGAGACGTTTCAACAGCTTCAGAACAATGAGATGGATGCGCTGTTTGGTCTGTCGATTGGCAGAGATCGGTTCAAGGCGATTCTCGAAAGATGCAAGAGCACTCACGGGGGGTTGACGGATCTGGTTCTTCCCGTTTTGGAAGAGCAGGAAAGGCAAATGAGCATCATTCAGCGGCGTGGGACCATCACGAGCGAGGCCCACCGCTTTTTCCTGGCGCTGCTCTTGAACGTGCCCAGCCGCGAGAAGATCTTGCAACTAGTGAAGCAACGCTATCCTGATCAGGATCCAGTGGAGACTATTCTTGATTGGGTAGAAGAACTGGGTCGAACGAGAGTGTTGGGATCAAAGGAAACTAACGCGCTGGGGATGCCGGAGTTTGATGACTCCTATGTTTTTGTGCTTGAGTGCTTACTCCAGGGGCTTAGTGTGGAGGAGATCAATCAGAGAGCAACTGCACAATACCCACCTGAGAACGCTGCCGAACTAATACCCAGAATTCCTGCGCTCGCACAGTCACTCAGAGAATCGACTCTGTTTAGATCGTTGGTAGCCGATTAGTCCGTCCCGCGAAGGGTATACATCGCCTGGTTAGGGCGGTAGGGGAACCACTTAATGGAACGGATACTTGCTTGCTTTAGTGTCCCCTGCTAACGAAGATCTCAGTGAAGAGCAAAGATTTAACCAAGAGTTGCTACGCGCAGGCCTTTGTACTCGGAGTACCGACGCAAATCGGGTTTTGATTACAAGAGTTTGACGCGCATTGGTTGGGGTTGCCACAACACGCGCCCGGAGGCAACAAGGATTGTGCTTGCGCCGGGCGTGGCGCCACGATTGAAGTAATTACCGGCACGGCGATAGCCGCGGTTCCTACCAAACGAATCATCTGGCGCCGCGACATGCTTGATAAATGAGGCGGTTGGTTTACCGGCGTCTCCAGCAGCTTAAACTGCTCCAACCGATCCAATGCCAACCAAACCATTTCCTCAGGCACTGGCGAGTTGGTTTCCTTCTCCGTCAACTCACGCAATTGCGCTACAGTCTGGCTGCCATCGCAGTTCTTCCAAACGCGAGCCGCGGTCTCGTTCAGACAATGAGCTTTGTCGGTCTC
>JBGPYG010000426.1:0-2747 GCA_041493085.1 Pyrinomonadaceae bacterium
CTCACTGCCCCTGCCCACTGCCCACTGCCCACTGCCCACTGCCCACTGCCCACTGCCCACTGCCCACTGCTCACTGCCCACTGCCCAGCCCACTGTCCACTGCCCTAGGCTTTCTCGAGACCGGCGTATTTTTGGATGAGCTTTTTCTGGCCGTAGCCGGGGAAGGTGACGGTTAGTTTTAGTGAGTCGCCGACACCTTCGCGACGGAGTACGAGGCCGCGGCCGTACTTCGCGTGCTTAACGTAAGAGCCGGGAACCAAATCAGGGGCAGCGCTGGGGGAAGGGGTAACGGGTAAAGGGGAAGACGAACCGCGAGCCTTGGAGGCGGAAGGGGGAACAGGGGAAGCATTCGGACTTTGGACTTTGGACTTTGGACTTTGGACTTCGCGGCGGTCAGACTTCTCACGCTCCGCTCTTTCACGAGTCGATTGGAAGCTGCCGCCGGTGTTGCCGAGTTGGGTTGCGCGTTGCTTGAAGAATTCGGCAATTGAGTCGACGCTGTCGTAGGTTTTCCCCGTGAACTTCTTGCGCTCCTTGCGATACTCGCCATGTTTGTAATCAATCGTCGCTGAGCCGCGCGCGAATGAAAGCCACGACTTGCCGATAGAGAGATCTTCCATCAGGTCCAACGGCATCTCATTCAAGAACTGCGAAGGCTCCGAGGCGAGCTCTTCGCCGTAAACCCTCCGCTTCATGGCGTGCGTGACGTAAAGAAATCTTTCCGCACGCGTCATCGCCACGTAGCAAAGGCGCCGCTCCTCTTCCAACTCAGCAGGGTCCGTAGCGGAACGCGAGTGGGGAAACAAACCGTCCTCAAGCCCCACAATAAATACGAGGGGAAACTCAAGACCCTTGGCCGAGTGCGCGGTCATGAGCGTGACGACCGCGTCTTCTTTGTACTGATCGGCGTCTGAGACTAACGCGGAGTGATCGATAAACTCGCGCAGTCCTTCGCTGCCTTGCTCGTCGTAATCGACGGCGGCGTTGACCAGCTCCTGCAAGTTCTCCAGACGCGCTTCGGCTTCGTCAGTCTTCTCGCCCTTGAGCGCGTTTTCGTAACCCGTTTCGAGGATGGCGGCTTTGACGATGTCGGAGACGAGGGAGTCGGAAATTTCGAATTTCGGATTTCGGCTTTCAGATTGGGAAGCCTCGCGGACGGTCGGGCTACTGGCACGCTGGTCTTGCGGCTCTGCCGCCTGATGTGCGGAAAGGCTCTGCCTTTCCGGCACCGCCATTTCATCACCTTCGCCGAGGCTGTGCCTCGGCGTTGCGGGCGAGACGCCCGCGGTCCCAGCAAGAGCTTGCTCGGTTTCAGCATGGGTCCCAGTCAATGCAGAAAGCCGAAGAACGATTTTGCGAAAGCTCTTTAGATTGGAAACCGCACGTGTGCTGAGGTTTTGAGGATCGTCGATCACCATTGCGATCGTTTCCCAGAGTGAAAGCTGATCTCCCCCAGCGACTACCCGGTCGCTACCGCTGGTTCTGACAGGACTTTGGACATTGGACGTTGGACTTTGGACGTTGCTGCGGCGGGCGAGTTCTTCCACAGTTTGTTTGCCGATGCCGCGCGGCGGGCTGTTGATGACGCGTTGCAGCGCAATCGAGTCGTTTGGATTCAGCGCCAACTTCAAATACGCAATGATGTCGCGCACTTCCAGGCGCTCGTAAAACGAGAAGCCGCCGACGATGTTGTAAGGCAGGCCGGCACGGCGCATCGCTTCTTCAAAGACACGCGACTGCGAATTGGTTCGATACAAGACTGCCGCGCGCAGGTCGTATTCTTCGTTGCGGTGCTCGAGTATTTTCCCAGCAACAAAGCGCGCTTCTGATTCTGCGTCAAACGCCTGGAAGTAACGCACACGATCGCCACGCGGATTTGAGGTCCAAAGGGTTTTTCCTTTGCGCTCGATGTTGTGCTTAACGACCGCCCCCGCAGCATCGAGAATTGTTTGCGTAGACCGATAGTTCTGTTCCAGCCGGATAGTTTTCGTGTTCGGGAAATGCTTTTCAAAGTTGAGAATGTTGCTGATGTCGGCGCCGCGCCATTTATAGATCGACTGATCCTCATCGCCTACCACAGCGATGTTTTGCTGCTTCTCAGTCAGCAAACTAATCAACGCAAACTGAAGCGAGTTTGTGTCCTGGTATTCATCAACCAGGATGTAGCGAAACTTGTTGTTGTACTTCTCGCGCACCTCCGGGACCTGGCGCAACAGGCGCACGGTCTTGATCAGCAGGTCGTCGAAGTCGAGCGCGTTATTCGCATGCAGGCGCTCCTCATACGTCTGGTAGACGCGCGCCATCGCCGCGCGCCGCTCGTCAACGTAATCAGCGCGAGCAGCAAATGCCTCAACGTCCTCGCCACGGTTTTTGGCGGAGCTGATGGCGGATTGAGTGGCGCGCAGACCCAAATTCTTTTCGTCGTAACCCAGGTCCTTGAGGCAATTCTTGATTAGCCGCAGGGAGTCGTCCTGATCATAGATGGTGAAGGTGCGGCTGTACTTATCGTTTAGCTTTTCAATGTCCTGACGAAGTATACGAACGCAGAGGCTGTGGAAGGTTGAGACCAGCGGCGCGCTCGAAAGTTCCTGGTCGCGCAACAGTCGCTGCACACGTTGTCTCATCTCCTGGGCGGCTTTGTTGGTGAACGTGACCGCGAGGATGTTCCACGGCGCCGCGCCTTTCTCGGCGATGAGGTAGGCGATGCGATGAGCGATAACGCGCGTCTTGCCCGAGCCGGCGCCGGC
>JBGPYG010000117.1:0-9400 GCA_041493085.1 Pyrinomonadaceae bacterium
ACATGCTCTACGGCCATCGCCGCGACACCGCAGGATTCGCGACGGCTCTCGAACATTTCGATTCGAGCCTGCCGCATATTGAAGCGGCGATGTGCGACGACGACTTGATGATCATCACCGCCGACCACGGCAACGACCCGAGCTTCCCCGGGACCGATCACACGCGCGAGTACGCGCCGCTGCTGGTTTACGGAAAAAGCGCGCGCCCCGGCGTTAACCTCGGCACGCGCGCTTCGCTAGCCGACATCGGCCAAACTGTTGCAGAGAATTTTGGTGTTAAACTCTCGGCCGGCGAGAGCTTCCTGGCTGAAATCCAATAAAGGAAATCGCCCTGCGGAATGAGCACACGCAAGGCAACTGGTATCTTTCTCGCCTCGGTCTTGTCGCAATGCATATTCGCCTTCTCGGTTGTTCCTGTACATTAGCCTGATGGAAAAGTTCGCTCAGATCTTCTTTCTGTTCATGATCTTTCTGCTCCCGTTGGGACTATTGTCATGGTTTGGGTTGAAGATGGCGGCGAAGAAAGCAGGAGCTATGCATCAGAAAGAGAAAGTTCGGGAGTATCAAACACGTGCTCTCTGGCACCTCACTGGCGGGCTGATGGATGGAGTGATCGGTATTAGCGGATATTATCTGGTCAGCAACAGAGTGTTTCCGCAAATCGACTCCGGTTGGATTGTACTGCTGCTCATGGCGCCTTCAGCGGGAATCCATTTATGGTTCGTTAAGAGGCTAGATCAGATTAGAAAAAGCCAGGCGAGAGAGAAATCCACGCCTTAGCTCAAAGCTCTAGGACCGTTTCGCCGACAAGCTGTTGTAGATGAGTTCAATCCAGCGATCGGTGTTGATAAAGCCCGTGCCCCAGGACTTCCATTCGTCCGGCAAACCTTCCGCTTTAATCTGAGCCAGTGTTTTGCCGGCGGCCATTCGCTTTCTCACAAGCTCTGTCGTCTCAACCAGCATGCGGTGAAACGCCTTCAAGCCTTCAGTATCTGAAAGCGGTCCGTGGCCAGGAATGATTTTCAGACCCGGCACCTTGCTGAGCCTCTCAACAATGTCGCCGACATTCTTCGTCATTCCTTCCACATCTCCGCCTGCTTCGAGATCGACAACCGGAAACCTGCCGTTGAAAAAGTCGTCACCCATGTGGACGACGTTGGAGCCCGGAAAGAAGATGACGCTGTCGCCGTCGGTGTGGCCGTGAGGGAAGTGGATGACCTTGATCTCTTCGCCGTTGAAAAATACCGAGACTGCCTGGTCGAAAGTGATGACCGGCAATGCCTCTTTGGGCGACGCAGGCGTAGTGCGGTTGAAGAACTTGGATTTTTGTTCCTCCGAAAGCCGCTTGCGTACGTTGGTTTGCGCGATGATAAGGGCGTCAGGGCCAAACACTACGTTGCCGCCGGTGTGATCGCCGTGGTAGTGAGTGTTCAAAACAAACTTCAGTTTGCCTTCGCCGAGGGTTTTTAGGGCAGCCTTGATCTTGTCTGCCAGCGGCGCAAACTGATCGTCGACGATCAAGATTCCGTCAGGGCCTACGGAGACGCCGATGTTTCCACCGGAACCTTCGAGCATGTAAACGTTGCCGGCGACCTTGGTGACCTTGATTTCAACTTTGGAAAAATCCTGTGCCTGGGCTGTCCGCGTCCCACACAGGCAAATGATTAGAATGGCTAGAACCAAAGAGTGCTTTTTCATTTGTAACCTCTCAACTCTCGAATCTCCCCACATTGCGAATTTCTGGGACCGCGGGCGTCTCGCCCGCAAACGCGAGGCGGAGCCTCGCTAAGTCTTGTGTCTAGCCTCGCCGGAAAGGCTGAGCCTTTCCGCACGGAAGGCGGCAGAGCCGCCGGTCGCGCTGCGCGCTCGTTGCGGGCGAGACGCCCGCGGTCCCAGGCAATCACTTGACGCTCAAAGATAATCGTTTGGGCATTTATACGGCATCCGGGTTTTTCAAGACGGCGATAAAAGGCAGATTGCGGTAGCGCTCGGCGAAGTCGAGGCCATACCCGACAACGAAATGGTCCGGGATCTGGAAACCCAGATAGTCAATCTTCACGTCCTTTTCGCGCCGCTCAAATTTATCGAGCAGAGCCACCAGCTTAACGCTGGCCGCGCCGCGCGATTCGAGGTTTGCCAGCAGATAAGAAAGAGTCAGGCCGGTGTCCACGATGTCTTCCACCACGAGTATGGGGCGCCCCTCAATCGGCACGTCCAGATCCTTCATGATGCGAACTTCACCTGAGGTACGCGTGGATGAGCCATAACTGGAGATGGCCATAAACTCGATACTCAAGCGCGTATCGATGGCCCGGAGCAGATCACTGAGAAAGAAGCAGGCGCCCTTCAGCACGCCTATAAGCAGTGGGTTCATGCCCGCGTAGTCGCGCGTGATTTCAGCGCCGAGTTCTTTGATACGCGTTTGCAGTTGTTCCTCGGAAAGGAGCACCTCAAGGTTTGGATTGCGGAATTCCGATGGTATGTGCGCGGAAGAAGTAGCCAAGTTGAAAATCTCCTCGTAATGCTTAAATGTGATCGAGAGCGTAGGGAAGAAAACGCTGTTGCGAATCTGCCTTATGGTGCGACATACTATTGAAGCTCTCCGTACAGGTCAATCGCGTCCTGAAATTTGGACTGTTATATTTTAGCTTCTGCCAAGAGGAATCACACCAGTGTTCAGAGCCAGGCTTGCGCTTTTAACTTGGGCGCTGCTGCTTAGCCTGTTTGCGGCTGGCGCGCAATCTGCGCTCGGCCAGGCGGCCGCGCGCGCCACTCCCGCTCCCGCCGACATTCACGCGACTGTCACAGAAACACCGGTCGACTCGAGCCTGACCGATGATCCGGCAGTCGACAAGATACTGAAGGTCTATAGTCCAAAGGTGCGGGCTCTGGATGAGGCAATCGGCAAACTGAAGGGCGACCTGAAAAAGGGCGGAGTGGGTGCTGGTTCACTTGGCAATTTCGTTACGGACGGAATTCGCGCGGAGGCGAGCAGGAAACTGGGCAAGCCGATTGTGCTGGCGGTTACTAATAGCGGCGGACTGCGCAAGAACGTGATCGCGGAAGGCGACCTGCGGTTGCGCGACATTTTTGAACTTCTGCCATTCGAAAACGCGCTCGTTGCTTTCGATTTGACTGGCGCGCAGGTATTGGATTTGTTGCGCGTTAACTTGTCGCACCGCGATGCGCAGTCGGGCGTGCGGATCAGATATCGAATCAATAGCGATAAGCAACCTGAGCTGGAGCGTGCGGTGTTTTTGATCGATGGAGCGGAGAAAGACATCGATCCGGCGGCTGTCTACACCGTGATCAGTATCGATTATCTGCTGAATGTAACCGGTGGCGACTACGCGGCAGTCTTGAAGCAAGCCAAAAACACGCGGCCACTCGGGCTCACTCTTCGCGATGCCATCACCAACTATGTGAAAGCGGAGACAGCAGCCGGTCGGGAAATCAACTCGACCCTTGATGGCCGCTTCGTGCTCGATAAAGCGGCGTCGCCGGCAGCGGAGGGGCAACAACCATGATCACTAGGCGAGGTTTCCTGAAAGCTTCACTTGCCGGCGGCGCAGTGGTCATGTCTCCAAGGTCTGCGTTGCAGTTACTCTCTACGCCGATGTGGTCGGCGCTTAGCGCCCCGCTTTTGGAAGTGGGACCCGGCGAGCGGCTGATCACAATCCTGCACACCAACGACACTCACTCGCAGATTGACCCGCTGCCCGCAAACGACAGGGAGTATCCTGATAAAGGCGGCGTGGCGCGGCGCGCCACTCTGGTCAAGCGCGTCCGCAAAGAGAACCCCAACACGCTGCTCATCGATGCCGGCGATGTGTTTCAGGGAACACCGTACTTCAATTTTTACAAAGGCGAGGTTGAGTATAAGGCGATGTCGTTGATCGGGTACGACGTGGTCACGCTGGGTAACCATGATTTTGACAACGGTGTCGATGCGCTGGCGGCAGCGATGAAGTTCGCCAACTTCGATTTCGTGTCCAGCAACTACGATGTGCGCGGCACGCCGCTGGAGAGCCGCGTAAAGCCTTACGTGGTGCGTGTGATTAGAGGCGTGCGCGTGGGACTCTTCGGCTTGGGGATAAGCCCCAACAATTTGATCACGCCGGAGAATTTTAGGGGCGTGAAATACAATGATCCGGTAAAAGCATCGCGGGAGGTTGTGGGAACGTTGCGCGGGCGCGAAGGCTGTACACTGGTCGTCGGTATGTCGCACCTTGGTTACTATCCCAATGCCGCGGCAGGCGAGATTGGCGATACTCAAGTAGCGGCACAGGTAGATGGCATTGACTTTATCGCCAGCGGCCACACGCATACTTTCATGAAGCAGCCGGTGATAACAAAGACGCCCTCAGGCGGAAACACAATTATCTTCCAGGTCGGCAGGAGTGGCATCTACGTGGGCCGCGTCGATATGAAATTGCGAGCAGGCAAGGTGGTGGCGTCTGCCGGGCGCTTGTTGGATTTGCGTGATGAATCGCTGGCGTGAAACAGTAAACAGTAAACAGTAAACAGTAAGCAGCCAGCAGCGATTGGCGCGACGGTTAAGGCGGCCAAACTTTGTTGGCCCAGTGATAGAACTTTAGTCCAATGAGAGAATTGGGGAGACGGTCATCAACCGATTCCTAACTACTGTTTGCTGTTAACTGTCTACTGTTGACTCCTACTTCTTATGGACGATAATTCCACCCGAGACCGGATAAGAGCGCTGGTTCGTGAGGTGCTCGACAAAGCGAGGCCGCAGGAGACAGAGAGTAGTCCCGCTGCGGGCAGCACCACCTCAAGCCGTTTCATCGATACTGCTCCCAGGAATCCAGTCACTTCCTCCGAGGCAAAAATGACACGTGATGAGTCGTCAAAGACCGTCATCACTGAAGATGATGTTCGCGACCTCGCTAATGGATCCGTCCTGCGTATTGCCGAAGGCGCGCGCTTGACGCCGCTCGCGGCCGACATTGTGAGCGAGAAGCAGATCGAGATTGTCCGTCGCATCCCGCGACGCGGCTCGAAGGCTTCTCGCTTGATTGCTGTCGGCGCCGACCATGGCGGCTTTAGGATGAAGGAAGAACTCAAAACTTTTCTTCGAGAACTTGGTCATCAGGTCCACGACTTCGGAACGAACTCGGAAGACGCGGTCGACTACCCGGACCTTGCTTATGCGGTGGCGAGGAGCGTAGCGGAAGGCACTGCGGACCTGGGGATAGTTATCGACGGCGCCGGCGTTGGCAGCGCTATCACTGCGAACAAAGTCCCCGGCGTGCGCGCCGCGGCCTGTTATTCAGTTGCCGTCGCGCGCAACTCGCGCGAGCACAACGACGCGAATGTTCTTAGTTTGGGAAGCAAGACAATAACAAGCGCGGAAATGCGCGAGATTGTTCAAGCCTGGCTCGGTACTGAAATGACTGAAGAAAGGCATCGTAAGAGAGTCGCCAAGATCCAGGCGATAGAACGACAGTATCTGCGTTAGCAAGTGAGGGTGGCGTCGGCGTCCTGATTCTCCGCATCACTGCTCTTGATCAGCCATCGTGGTAGAATGTCTCACGTGAAGAGAACCATACTCCTTTCAATATTCATCTCCCTAAGTTTCGCTACAGTTCTGGCCCAGCAGGAGCCGCCTTCCGCTGTAGTCCACGCCGAGTCAGGCACTTGGATTAATGTCGCTCCTGCCAATGCGAGATTCACGGTACTAATGCCGGCCAAGCCATCCGAGAAGGTGGAGGCAATAGAAGGACATCCGGGCGTTGAAAACCACACACTGATGCTGGAAACAAAGCTGGCCGGCTACGTAATGTCTTACGTGCAGTTTCCTGATGACGTAACCGATCCCGCTGCTATCAGAGTCTTGTTGGACAACGGTCGCGAAGGGGGAATTGCATCGAGCAAAGCCGAATTAAGTAGCGAAAAGGAAATCAAACTAAACGAGTACTTCGGAAGAGAATGGGTGATGAAACTTCCGGGAGGGCTCTTGGCTACCGCTCGCGCTTATTGGGTCAAGCGGCGACTTTACCAAACTGTTTTCGTGATAGGTCCGAATGCGAGCGACCCTCCTGAAGTTACAAAGCTTCGCCAGGAAGTAGCCACCAAATTTCTCGATTCGTTCGCTTTGAGCGACGATGCCGGCAAATAGTTGACGGCCCACGGTCGCGGCCTTAAGACAATGCCCAACAACAGCTCACATAACGGCGATCTTGAGCTTCTGATCGATCAAATCACTGACGCCATAGTCGCGCGTCTGAACGGTGATGGCGATGGCGAACATCAGGCTGCGCTTTGCGGCTGCACGTCGGAATGCTTTAACCGCTGCCCCGAGCGTATGCACCGGATCGTCGACGCCGGAGCGGCACGCATTGGTCTGGTGTTAGGTGAAACGTCGTCTGCCAAAGACTGGGCCAGCTTGATTGATCACACGCTGTTGAAACCCGAAGCCACTGACGAAGACATCAAAAGGCTGTGTGAAGAAGCCGCGCGCTATCGCTTCGCTTCAGTCTGCGTGAACCCCACCTGGGTGCGTGCCGCCGCTTGTAACCTGCAAGGCACGGGCATTCCTGTTTGCACGGTGATCGGCTTCCCGCTGGGCGCGACGCTTTCGGACGTAAAAGCTTATGAAGCGCGGCGCTCGATCCTTGATGGAGCGCGCGAAGTAGACATGGTGATCAATATAGGTGCACTCAAGAGCGGCGACGATTGTCTGGTCGAATACGACATTCATTCAGTTGTCGAAGCAGCGCACGAATACAACGCAACGTGCAAAGTGATTATTGAAACTGCGTTGCTAACCGACGATGAAAAAGTGCGCGCTTGCCTGGCTGCCAAAAGTGCCGGCGCTGACTTCGTAAAAACCTCGACAGGTTTTTCCAAGGGCGGCGCGACTGTTGCTGACATCGCTCTCATGCGGCGCACTGTGGGCGCGGACCTGGGTGTTAAGGCATCAGGCGGAGTGAAAGGTCTCGACGACGCGCGCAAGTTGGTCGAAGCCGGCGCCACACGCATTGGCGCCAGCGTTGGCGTGAAGATCGCGCAGGAAGCGGCGGGCGCAGCTCCAGTGGCCGGCAGGTCAAGTTCTTATTGATCCTTTGATAACGAATATCCGAACCGGGAGCGGTAGCCTCCGGGTGCGCGATCCCCTGAGAGAGCGACTGGGGTAAACCCCACCCGGTCGCTACCACCACCCCACGCGGGCTGCCCGCGCGGGGACCCCGGTCCGCTCCCGGTTCTGATTTCGTGTTAGCTTCGATTGATACCCGCCACCAGGAATGAGCATCGGTAAAATCAGAGTTCTTGCAGTGGGTCGAGGAATACAGAACCGGGAGCGGTAGCGACCGGGTCCGGTTGCGGTACGGTCAACTAGCAGGCGTGACTCATGGTCTCCTATTAGTTCGTTGCGTTGCGTCCGCGTGTCTCGTTGCGGGCTACCAAGTCGAGCCAACCCGGTCGCTACCACCACCCCACGCGGGCTGCCCGCGCGGGGACCCCGGTCCGCTCCCGGTTCTGTATTTGCGTTTCCCTGCGTACGCGTGTCTCGGAGCGAGCTATTAAGTCTAGCTCATCCGGCGAGTCATCAAGATCGCTTTGACTGTCTAAGAATCGTCCTTGAAACCTTCACGGCTTTGCGTCTATTCTCGGTTAGCTTTTCAGAATCCAACTCCTGGCGTAAATAGCGAATGCCTGCAAAACATAATTTGCTAGCAGTAATTCTCGGCGGTGGCGCGGGAACGCGCTTGTTTCCGCTTACGCAGCAACGATCCAAACCCGCGGTGCCGCTGGGTGGGAAGTACCGGCTGGTGGATATCGCTATCTCGAATTGCATTAACTCCGATGTCTTCAAGATGTTTGTGCTCACGCAGTTCAACTCTGCTTCGTTGAATCGTCATCTGGCGCAAACCTACCGCTTTTCGGCGTTTTCCAATGGCTTTGTCGAAGTGATGGCCGCCGAACAGACGCCGGACAGTCCGCAGTGGTTTCAGGGCACCGCCGACGCTGTGCGCCAGGTGCTCCCGCACATTAGCGATTGGGGAATCGATACGCTCCTCATACTCTCCGGCGATCATCTATACCGCATGGACTATCGCCAGTTCCTCGCGCGGCATTATGAAAGCGACGCGGATGTGACGGTCTCCGTTACTCCCTGCGATGAATCAGCGGCAAGCGATTTTGGTTTACTAAAAACGGACGAGAGCGGTCGCATCATTGAGTTCAAAGAAAAACCGAAAGGTGATGAGCTGCAATCGATGCGCGTTGACACTAGCAAGCTGGGCCTCGGCGAAGCCGAAGCGGTTGGCCGGCCCTTCCTGGCGTCGATGGGAATTTACGTTTTCAAATACGATCGGTTGGAACAACTACTCGCCGACGATCCGAATGGAGTTGACTTCGGCCGCGAGATAATTCCCAGCGCGATAAAAACATGCAACGTACAGGCCTACCTGTTTGACGGTTACTGGGAAGACATTGGAACGATCAGCGCTTTTTACCGCGCGAACCTGGATCTGACTTCGAAGATTCCGAAATTCAATTTGTTCGACGCAGAAGCTCCGGTGTTTACCAGAGCACGTTACTTGCCGCCTTCAAAAATTGAAGAGTCGCAGATCCTTGACTCGATCCTGAGTGATGGCTGCATCGTCAATGGCGCTGCCATAACAAACTCCGTCATTGGGTTGAGAAGCAGAATCGGGAAAGGCGTTCGCATTGATGCTTCATTTGTGATGGGGGCTGATGCCTATCAGTCGATCGAAGAGATGCGCGCCGACCTTGTTGCTGAGAAGCCGCGCGTGGGAATAGGCGAGGGAACTATTATCAACCGCGCCATCATCGATAAGAACGCGCGCATTGGCAGTGGTGTCCGGCTAGTCAACGAAGCAAGAGTCGTTGATGCGGACGGTGAGGACGGCACGTATTACATTCGTGATGGAATTATCATCGTTCCCAAGAATGCGGTCATTAAGGATGGGACAATCGTCTGACTAGTAGGACAGGCATTCTTGCCTGTCTTTTTGAAGTGACAGACTGGAATGTCTGTTCTACACGGAGTTGTCGTGGCTATCGGATGGGGCAAATCTTATGAAGAGCAGATGGAGGAAGCGAATCAGCGCGCTTCGGAAGCCAAACGCAACCGCTCGCCAAGGTTACCCGCAGAGGATCGGGTCCGCCTTCAGCGATTGGAGTCGCTAAAACTATCTCGCTCGCGAGTGTTGGCGCAGCTGGAACGCGCCAGCCTTCCCGCCCATCGCGAGATGTTAATGAAGGCCTTGCAGGCAATAGAGAAGGAAACTGACGAAACCTCTCAGCCTGCCGACAAAGAGGCATAGGATTCAGAGGCCCTCCGGACAAAGTTATTCCTTAATGTATAACCTTAACTTGGAAGTATCGCCTGGCTTCACTCTTTCGCCACGAA
>JBGPYG010000372.1:0-4027 GCA_041493085.1 Pyrinomonadaceae bacterium
CCGGTCGCTACTGCTCCCGGTTCTGATAAGCAGCCGGTCGCTACTGCTCCCGGTTCTGATATGCACTAGAGCGTGGCCAAAACGTTGCGCGCTTCACCGGCTTCGGCAAACGGCGCTTTCTCGCTCAACCGCACAGCTTGTTCAAGTTCGCGTCGCGCTGCTTCTTTATCGCCTCTCGCCTTCAGGGCCATACCAAGGTGGTAGTGATAGTTCGGGGCTGGGCTGCCGTTACCGTTCTTGCTCGCGCGTTCGTCCAGAGCTACTGCTTTTTGCAGTTGTTCTACAGCGGCGCCGTAGAGTCCTTTTTTGTAATAGACCCAACCAAGCGTGTCGACAAAACCGGGAATGTTTGGATTCCTTTGCACCACGCCTTGCGCGAGACGCACTGCTTCGTCGAGATTGCCTTTGCCATTGACTGCGTAGAGCCAGGCGAGGTTGTTTGCGGCAATCACCGCATTCTGATCTTTACCCAATGCCTTGCGATAACTGTCGGCGGCGGCATCGTAATTCTGTCGCGAGTCGTCGAGCATGCCAATCAGCGTGTAGGCCGTAGCATTGTCCGGGCGGCGCTCGAGAATTTTTTGATACTCGGCAATAGCGCGATCTTGCTGGTTGGTGTTTATGAACAACGCGCCCAACGACGAGTAAGCGGCGATGTAGTTCGGATCGAGTTCGAGTGTTTTGCGAAGCTCAGCTTCAGCCTGCGTGGAGTTGTGCTCGAAACCGTAAGCTTGCGCCTTCAGATAGTGGAGCGACGCGTTAGTCGGATAGGCTCCGAGAACCTGGTCGATTCTGGCGTGCGCTTTGTTCAGTTCGTTGTTGCGAGCATACAGGCGAATCAGTCCGCTCAAGGCGTTGAAGTTTGTGCCTTCTATGGACAATGCATTTTCGTAGAAGCCGGCAGCTTCGTCCGACTTGTTTTCAGCCAGGGCAACCCCGGCGAGACTGATGTAGGGGAAAGTGTCTCGAGGAGCTGCATCGTGGGCCATCATGAAATCTTGCCGCGCGCCGCTGGTGTTTCCCTGTTCGAGTTGGGCAGAACCGCGCGAGAGGTAGGCCTTCGCGCGAATTTCCGCCAGCATCTGTGGAGAGCTTTGTCGATCCGGAGCCGTTTGGTTGATCCGATCAATTAGATCCGATGAGAGCCTCAGCGCTCCTTTCGAGTCGCCCTGAGCGAGGTCGATTTGCACCTGCATCAACTTTGCCGGCAAGTAGTCGGGGTAGTTCCGTTCGAGATCGCCGGCGAACGCGCGCGCCTGATCCATGTTGCCCAGATTGAAGTTTGCCTGGGCGATGAAATATAGCCCTGCGCGCGAATTGGGTTCCTGAACGAGGACCTCTTTCAGATCCTCGACGGCAGCTTGCAAATCATTTGACTGTCCCGTCTGTGCACGGACGCGCGCGCGCAGTAGCAGCGCCTGCCGGTCGTGCTGATCCTTTTTGAGAACTTCATCGGCCTGCGCCATCGCGCCCTGCGTGTCGCCGCGCATAAGCATGATTTCGCCCAGGCGGTAATGGCCCTGAGTGAAGTCAGGCGACTTCGCTATGATCTCCTGATAGATGCTGACGGCTTCGTCCAGACGATTGATCGATGAGTAGAAGTCGGCCAGCACCGCCCGGCCTTCCGGTTTATCCTTATCAAGTTCGGCGAGGGCCTTGTAAGAAACTTCAGCTTTGTCCAACTGTTTGTTGACAAGATAAAAACTGGCGAGAATGAAGCGCGAGGCGCGATTGGTCGGCTCGACCTCAACCGCCTTGCTCATTTCGCTTTCGGCATCGGCGAGCCGGCTCAACTGCACCAGATACTTGCCGTATTCGGTGTGGGCCAGGCCGGAGTTGTAGTTGATGGAGATGGCGCGTTGAAAAGTTTCTTCAGCTTTCGCCTTGTCGTTGATGACGATGTAGAAGCGCGCCAGACTCAGATACGACTCAACCCGCTTTGGCTCCAACTCGATGGCGTGATTGATTTCAGCGAATGCTTTCTCGCGCTGGTTCTGAGCATAGAGAACGCTGCCCATCAGAATGTGACCTTCGACGTGATTGGAATTCTTTTGCAGAATCTCCTTCGCCAGGCGCTCGGCTTCAGCGACTAACTCGGGGTGTCCTTTGGCGGCCGCGATGTAGTAGTTGCCAAGCTTCACGCGCGCGTCGAGGTTGTCTTTATCGAGCTCGGTAGTTTTGCGCAGCTCCTCAAAGGCTTCCTGAAAACGCTGTAGTCCTTCGTATGAGCGGGCCAGGCCCCAGTGAGCAGACGCAAGCTTCTCATCAATCTGAATTGCGTTGCGAAACTCAAGCGACGCTTCCTGAAACTTCTCGTCCTTCAGGAAAACTTCGCCCTTTTCGACGTGGGCTATTTTGGCTTTTTCGGGATTGGTGCAGCCGCCTATTGCGAAGACTGCGGCTAAAAGGATGGACAGAAGGGTGGCGTAATAAACTCTGGGTCGGCACTCCGTTTTCATTCTCTTTTCCTCTCGTCTTTGTCTCTGGTTTTACTCTCGCTTCCGTATCAGCGGCGGGCAATGCCACTTGATTTGTCCTGAGAGTGAGACACCTTTATGAAAAGGCTAATTGCTAAGGCTTTCCGCAAATTCGTAACGCAAACTGTTAGTTTGCTTCTTACTGGGACTTGCTCTTACTGGGACCGCGGGCGTCTCGCCCGCCTTCGTTGAATGCCACTTTGTCGGAGTTAACAATCTCAACCGTGACTTGAGTGAACTTGTCGCTTGATGCGGGCGAGACGCCCGCGGTCCCAGTGCGTCAGTCTGGAATAAATTCGGGCAGGATGGTGGAAGAGTTGGCGGCCACTTCCGCGGCCCGATTGATTGCTGCTTGCAGTGCCGCAGGTTCGTCACTGTCAACCGAGGTTGTTATTCGGACCATCGCGCCATCCGAACGACGCAGGCGAACACTGTCAACTACCGTATAGATCTTCCCCCAATATTCGCTTGCAACTGCGCGGCCGCGACCCTGATACCAATAGACCAGAAGCTCTTTGTGGTCGCCGTTTTGGATCAAATATTTGTTAGCGATGAAGGATGGTCTTCCGTTTGGGGTGATCGTGATCTTTCCCGGCTCGCTCATCACCCAGCCTGATCCGGGCAAACAATTCAAGGGGCTGTGATAAGTGGCGCCGTCGCGCTGGCTCGCGTAATAACCCACATAGAAATTCACGACGTGGCCATCCGCGCCGCGATAATTCCGCAGGAGATAATCACTGGCGCGCAGAACGGCCAGTGTCTCTTTGTTGAACTGTTCGTCGCCGCCGGTCTGTTCCCACGCGCCAATCTGTTTCGGAAAATCTTTTAACTGCTTGCGCTCGACGCGTGCTTCGCCCAAATACTCCCAGGCATTTACCACCAACCCGCCGGCCAGCAGGAGAACAAACAAGATCGCGAAGCGCCAGCGTTTCATTATTCCGCTCCCTCCGCTTGCGCGAGTTGAACAGTCGTTGCAGTTGGAAATTCACGCGCGGATGTGCGCGCTACCGGTTTAGTTGGGTTAACGCGATCGAGCAACCAACCTACGCCAAACAATATGAGAAACGCTGCGACGTAGATCACCCAGCCCGAAAAGCTGTGGAAGAAGCCATCCGCGACTCGCGTTCCATAGTAGCGAGCGAGAACGCCGGTGCCGCTAACTCGCAAAGCGTTAGTGAAGATTGCGATGGGTACGGCGGATAGGACGATGGTTGTGGAGCGCCAGAAACCATAGCTCTTCAGTCTTGAGAGGGCCGACGCGATGCTTGAAGAAATGTTCCGCGGTTCATCGCCATTGCCTGAATCCCCATGATCATCGCCGCGCGGATGCGTGAAGTATGCGAACACGACGGCGAGCGTAACGAGCGTCATCAGCGAGCGTATGCCGCTGCAAGCCTCGACGACCTCGAGCTTCTTCGTCTCGCGCGCACCGAGTGGCATCAGCTCAATGACGTTGCCCTGCCGTAGCACTGGAATATCAAACGCGGTCATCGCCCACACCGCACAACGTGATGCGAAAAGCTGTAGGGGGAAGGCAATCTTATTGAAAA
>JBGPYG010000179.1:0-7500 GCA_041493085.1 Pyrinomonadaceae bacterium
CGCCGTTGAATGACGAGCCGTCGACCGTCCAGGCGTAGTGGAATGGACTGGTGCCGCTGGCCGTTGTCGAGAAGTTGGCCATAGCACCCTGGCACACTGTCTGATCACTCGGCGTTGTCGCCGAAGTCGCGGCATTGATGGTTAGCGTTGCACTCTGCATGGCGGTGTTGCACGCGCCCGTTGCCTCAACCGTGTAAGTGTCGGCGTCACTCGATTGGACGTTGCTGATACTCAGCGTGCTCGAGCTGGCACCGCTCGTGATCGTCACGCGGCCACCGAGGTCGCCGCTATTCAAAACAGTCGCGCCCTTCTTCCAAACAAAAGTGAAGGGGCCCGGGCCGGACGCGGTGGTACTGAAGGTCGCAGTGGCGCCCTCGCAGACCGTCTGGTCCGCCGGGTCGGTCGTCGTGTTGTTTTGGATCATTATCGACGCGGTAACTGTTTGATTGTCTGCAATGACGTCTACGTTCGCGGTTCCGGTGGCGCTGCCGGTGAACGTGGCGGAGGCCGCACCGTTGACGAAGTTAGCGCTGACACCCGACAGACTACCCAGCGCCGGCGTAGTGTTAATAAAGGTCGCCGGGAAGGCCGGCAGACCATTCAGCTCGGTCGTCAAATCTGCGCCGGAGTTTCTCTGCTTGATGTCGGCCGTGGTACTTGACATGGCACCCACGCAAATCGTATTCGGGCTGGCGCTCGCGCGAAGTTGCAGAAAAGTAGTCGGGAAGATTGTGCCTGAGGGGCTGCGAAAATCATTGGGGCCGGGCCCGGTATTGATCCCCCACCAGTTGTCGTCCGCGGTGAAAGATCCTGAACTGCGGAAAAGAGTGCGTCCATTCGCAGCCACCGGCACAGAATTGCCGACCAGTCGCGAGAATGTCACCGAAACGCCGCCACCACCGGCCATGATGGCCCCGCCAAATCCCGCTGCGGTGTTCGCAGAGAACGAACAGGTATTAATGGTGAGCGGGCCGCCGCTTTCGACGACGATCGCTCCACCACTGCCACTGCTGGCGGTGTTTCCCGAAAACGACGAACTGCTGAAGTTGTAGGAACTGGTACTGAGATTGAAGTCGAAAAGGTCCGCCGCGCCGCCACCGGCAGAAACTGAAGCCGCAGTATTACTACTGAAAGTAGAACCGGTTACGGTTAAGACACCGGTTGAGAATGGACTGCCTGCCGGATCTCCGGCGGAATAACCGATGCCGCCGCCGCTGGCGCTGGTCGAATTCCCAGAGAAGGTCGAGCCGTTGATGTTTAAGTTTCCGCCTAAATAAGAAATCCCGCCGCCGCCAAACGTTCCCGCACCGGTCGCAGAGTTCGCTGAAAAAATACAGTTGGTTATCGTAGTTACGTTGTTGAGGGAACCGGCAATCATACCGCCGCCGCCGATGGCAGTGGTCTCGCGCCCACCGGTGATCGTTACATCTGAAATGTCGAAAACAAACGAGGCGGCGAGAAAAGGATTGAGCTCGATTACGCGATCGTTTGGCTGGGTCTGCTGAATGATAGTGGAACCCGCGCCCGCCCCTGAAATCGTGGTTCCGCTCGCTGTCACATCAAGGTCGCCAATGGAGTCGTCGCCGCTCAAGTATTCGACTGCCCCACCGGGTATGGTCAGCATATAGGTACCGGTTGGAACCATGATGGTCGTGCCTGGATTGGAATTGGCATACGCCACTGCGCCGCGTAGACTACAGTCATTTGCGGCAGCGGTGCAGGCAGATGCGGCAAACGTATCATCGGTGCGGTCGACTGTAATCGCCACCATCGGCGCTAAACCCCTGGCGACAAGAGCAGGAGCCCGAGTGGCGCCGGCAGCTTGCACTCTCAGGCGATGATTAGTTCTTTTTCCAGCGCCGTCACTGGTGCTGCGGGCAACATCTCCCGCGCCGGAGGCGCGCGTGAGCACGGACACTGAAGTGAGCGCCAGGAGGCTGATCGATAAAAAAGCTAAGCCTGTCAACACTCGAATAGATGTTCGAGCAACGAATCGATCATTAGTTTTTCGATTTTCAGAACGAAGCATTTTTGGGGCTCCTCTTCCGTGGTCGGGGCATTCAGATCCGTGTTCAGTGCATTCAAGAAACTGCCGTTAATGAGGGGTGGTACCGCGTCACCTTGTGGAGACTTGCCTGTGGCGCCAAGCTCACGTCACAAGAGGCACGCAATACCGAAGACCTTCCACAGAACCTACAGGTCTCCGTTTTTTGCGCGCCTCATTCCTACTTCTTCAGTCCTTGTACGCGAGCGAGTTCACGTTCGCGGCGGAAAAACACCTTGCAGCGCGATACAAAAATTCAAAGTCAGATAGGGCTGCAGATTGTTGTGCGGCAAGCTGCCGCCGGCGTTCGGCATCGCATTGGGATTCATCGCGCCGGTGGCCGGAGATGAATAAAGGAACACCGCCGCGCGGCCGGGCACCTGAGCCCAGATGGCGTTAGTAGGATCTTGCGTATCTCCGCCAGCCGCTACCGCCCCGCCGAATTGGTGTGGGTGCAAGGTCATTTCCGATGTTTGGAGCGTGACCGTCGGCGAGCCTGATTGCTCCCCAAGGTCGCGCAGACTCAAGCCCGGTCCCTGGCCCTGCTGCATCGCCGCCCGCCCCTGCAGGTCGGGAAGCGCGAAAGTGGTCTGGCCATTACCACCATAGGTCGTTCCCAACAGCGAGAAGAGCGCCGTATTCTGTGAAAGTGGCAGGAGTTGGCCATTGCAGAAGGCCCAACCCCGCGGCGCGAAGTTAAACGGAAAGATTCTTATCTCCGCCACAAATGGACTTGACATGATAGTTTGATCTCCTTCTAGTTGGGCGACGGAAAGATGCCCTGAAGCGCGATGCAAAAATTCAGCGTTAGATAGGGCGAACGATTCTCATGGGCCTGACTGCCTCCCACATTGCTGACCGTCTTGGGCGACATCTGTGAATTGGGCGGGCTCGAACTGAAAATACTCTTGCCGTCATTGGCCCAGAAACTGCCGATGGGCGATACCACGGTAGCGTTTGCACCGGCGCCCACCACGGCGTTATTTCCCGTCAAGGTGTGCACGTGGGTTGGCATTTCACTTTGACTAAGCGTATGCGTTTCTTCGCCGGCCACCTGCCCCAAAGTAAACCCGTTACCCGAGTGAAAGGCGACTCGACTCTGCAAATTTGGCAGCCCAAAATTGGTCTGGCCATTGCCACCGTAGGTCGTGCCTAACAGAGAGAAGAGGGCCTGGTTCTGGTTGATGGGTAATAGCTGGCCATTACAAAGGGCCCAACCTCGAGGCGCAAAACCAAAACTAAAAATCCTGATTTCCGACAAAAATGGGCTACTCATTATCGTGACTCCTATCGTTTCTCGTTCATAGTTTGCCCAACAGCGTATCAACCGAGTGACGACTCAAGGGCTGGGGAAAATGCCGAAAAGAGAGATGATGTAGCTGACACACAAGAAAGGGATCATATTTTCATGGGGCTGAGATCCGCCGGCGGGTGTGGTTATGATGGGCGCGCTTCCCATGAATCCGCCGGCAGCCAGGCTACCGCTGTAACTCGCAGTATCAGCTTTTGACCAGGTCCCCCCTGCGGGGTTCGAGGTATTAGAGCCGCTACCATTACTGCAAACAGCGGGGTGAGTATGGACGGGTAGCTGCTGCGTCGTAAGCGTTACACTTTCAACGCCACCACTCTGAGCAAGCTGATACGTTGACAGTCCCGGACCCGTGCCCATGTGAAGCGGCAGGCGTCCGCGCAGGTCAGGCAAAGCAAAAGTGCTCTGCCCATCACCGCCATAGGTGGTGCCGATCAGTTGGAAGAGCGTTTCATTCTCGGAAATCGGCAGAAGCTGCCCGTCACAAAACATCCAACCAGCCGGCGCAAAGTTCCCACCGAACATTCTAATCTCACCTACAAATGGCTGACCCATGAGTGAAGTCTCCTCAGTTTAGCGATGCAAAACCAGTGGATTTTTCGGACGACAAAATGGTGCAAATTTTGAATCGTGCGGATCGGGGTTTTGCGTGACTGGATAACAAACTCCGATGCGCTTACCTGGTGCGAGCCCCCCCGATTCGGTGGAGGCCAACAAACCTTGTTCTGTCGTAGTGACGAGGAGGGAGACTATATAACCGATTAAAAAACATTGCAAGTGAATTTTTATGGAATCTTTTTTGGATGATACTGTCCCGAATTTGCTTGCGGTCCCTTGCAAGGAACCCACCGTATCGATGTGGTTGGATCTTTTTTGTTGCAAGTTTGCATAAGAAGAAATAAACTGCGGCGCTCTTGTAACCCTCAGTTTTTTGGAATCCTCAAAATATTGGAGCTGTCCACGGAGGATATGAATGGCTACTTCGCGTCGAGATTTCATAAAAAAGAGCACGCTGGTCGCGCTTGCGGCAGGTCTTCCCCTGAACTTAGTCACCGACGTCGCCGGCAAGGAAGCGCGCCCTCCCGTGGGTACGGGGCTGGGCTTGACAAAAGCTGCCTTTGATTCGGAACTCGATACACAGTTCCGATTTAACGATGGGAATAGTAAGGTGCTGGTTAAGTTGATTAACGTCAGCGATCTGCCCCATCGGAAAGCAGCTCGTCCGGGGAAAGAAGGGTTCTCTCTTATGTTCCGCGGGTCGCAGGCGAATGCTCTGAAGCAGAACACTTACCTGATTGAGCATGAGAGACTGGGCGCGTTCTCGTTTCTAATTGTCCCGATGCCTGCCAGGGACAAGGGAGCGATTTGTTACGAGGCGATCATCAATTGCTTGTATCCTTAAGCCGTCCGTAACGCGCTCGCCTCTATCAGACTTGTACCGCTCGGATGGATCTAAAACCCTTCGGCTGAATCCCTCCGCGCGACTTCTTGATTACCAGTCGGAAACCATTCCAGGTAAGTGTGTATCCCACTCTGCTCGGTTTCGACGAAGCCCAGACGCTTGAAGAAAGCAAGCGACGGGTTAAAGCTCTCAACGTAAATTCCCACCACCTTGCCCAGGCGCGCGGCTTCAGCCAGCAACGTACGCATCAGATAAGTTCCAATCCCGGCGTTGCGTTCTGCCGGCAACACCGTAAGATCAATAATCTTTGTTTCCTGATCCTGGCGATCGACGTAAAGTTGGCCAACAGGTCGACCATTTTCCAGGACGATGTCCTGAGTCGCTTGGGGATAGAACTGAGTATAGTGATCTTGTTGCGCCCTGAACTGCATCTCGATAAAGGCATGCCGCTGTTCCGCAGTCCAGGGGACCAGGGCCATCTCATCACTACGCGTGCTCGCGTAAAGTTCGAGGAGTAACCCCGCGTCGGCCGAGGTGACAGGACGCAGTTTGATTCTTTGTTCCGGCAATGGATGGCTGTTGACGCTCACTGCGCTTGATCGCCAGCTTCGTATCTAGTGCTCATCATCTAGCCTCATTGCCCGGCTCTCCAGGTAGCTTAAGGATCCGATTGAACACTGACTCGTAGCTATAGCCCCGCGCATCCTGAGCGACAGGGACGAGGAACAATTCGAATGACCCCGTTTGTTCGTGGTTGAAACGCCGCAGGCCCTGGCCCAGAAATACCTGGTTGGGACCAAGAAACACGATAGCAAACTGCTCTTGCCGATCAGACAGCTTGAGTTCAGAGACCTCACTCAATTCCAACTCAACCTGTTGGTCGTCGGTAAGTTCAACGTTGAACTTCGTATTCAACAGGGCGCTAAAAGTTTCGTGTGTCAACATGACTTCCATCGATCTCCTTGAACGAGCAAATTTTTGCAGGCTACACCAACACGACTATCTGATCACTCTGGTTTGTTCATCACTAATACCATAAATTGGTCGAGCCGGGGGCCGAAGTGAAAGCCGTTGCCCAGGGGCGAGAAAGTGACTCCAGTCAAACCTATTCGCTCGGCAATCTGCTGGTAGTTAGCGCGGAATTCTCGCTCGGATATCAAAGCGAAAGGAAGTGACTGACCGTATTTCCCGAAGACTTGATTCAAACACATGATCTGTTCCTCCTGTCCATCGAGCATGCGAGTCTGATCATCGATCTCCAGAAAGTCTTTCAGGGTGAGCAGTCGTGCTTCGAAACCGATCTGCTCGGCGCATTTTTTCAAATGCCCAAAATGAATCGAGAACTCCTCGTGATTCAAGTGGTAAGCCTGCACGGGATAGGTAGACTCACCGCCATACTCAGTAACCACCAAGGCGCCACCCGGCGCGAGATGTTCCCATGCCCGTTCGAGAAATCGCAAGGCCCCCGTGTTGAGCAGGAATGATTCGGGCGCGGTCTCGTCCGCCAGATCATATTTCTTAAGGTAATCGGCGCCAGGTCCCTGCCATTCGCTTTCGTTTTTATCGTCCCGGGCACGACTAACCCGGCCAACGGGAAAATCCGCAATTACTTCGTTGGCGATGATCAAGGCAAACCTGCGCCCGGGAAGGTTCAACTCCGTCGCATCCTGTCGGAAGTGCTGGACGGGCCAATCGAGTCCTGACAAATTGCGGCTCTGACTCTGAATCAACACAGGAGAAAGATCCACGATGTGGTAGTTTAGCAAAAGGCCGCCTCTGCTGTTGGCTTGCTCGATGAAAGATCGAGCGAAAGTTCCAGTACCGCCGCCGACTTCCAGGACCTCGAGGCGATCGCTCGTACCCAGTATTGGAAGCACTTCAGGTCGCAAGGTTGAAACGCAAAAGCGCGACCCATAGTCGAGCCCGCCTAACGCCTCGCTGGGAAAACGAAAGCCATGATTGATAGTGGGCTCAACAAAATCGAACTCCCACGAAGCGTTGTCAATACCCAGCAAATGAAAATCAATTACCCCTTCCGCACCGTCCGGCGACGGTTTGCGCGAGCGATGCATACTTCGCGGAACGATATTGCACGGTCGGTACGGATCTCCCAGGTCAGACAGATCGCGCGTGAACTTAATCAACTGGCGGTGTGGCCGGGTGAGGTACTCAACCGCTTCTCTGAATTGTCGATCGGCAAGTGGGTTTGCGCCCGTGGAACCAGGCATTGATTCATAAATCTCGCTCAACGTCCGGGTGCCGTCCGCGGACAGTAACAGAGTGGCCGCGTACGGCTCAAGCGGCTCTTCGATGACCTTCGGCAACTCGTCGGGCCCAGGAGAAAAAATACGTTGCGCCATCGAGGTTCTGACGAGCAATACTTGGCCATCTGTTGAACGATAGGCCAGCGCCGAATTTTGAATGGGTCGCACCACATACTGATCCAAAAATAAGGTCAGTGGATCGTGTCCGGCGACAATCAAGAACTCTTTACCGATCAACCGTCTTATTTCCTGACCATCTTCCCCCATGCGATCGAGGTCTTCTTCAACCAGGGAGAATTGATTGCCGAGCCTGAGTGCGAACAATAGCGAACGTACCCCCGGCGAAGGCTCTAAGACCTCGCCGGTGCATCGATGAAAAACCCCATATTGGATTGTGTTCGGAAAGATGCAATTCTCCACCACGTGAACGTAAGGATTGAGTTGATAAGAGTTCACAGAATGGATCCTGCGGGATACTTGA
>JBGPYG010000152.1:0-8210 GCA_041493085.1 Pyrinomonadaceae bacterium
AGGAGCTGGTTCGAAAAGTAAGATCGTGCGAATCCAGGGCGTGGACGCAGCAAAGCTTGAACAATTGAATCTCTAAAAGACGAGCCACTTTTGGAACTTAAGTCCATTTCTCGTTACCGAATTATCGAAAAGCTCGGCGCGGGCGGCATGGGTGAAGTGTTTCTCGCCGAGGACACGAAATTGGGCCGCAAGGTTGCCCTTAAATTACTCGCCGAAGAGCTTACCCAAAACCGCGATCGTCTCAGCCGCTTTGATCAGGAAGCCTATGCGGCTTCGGCCTTGAACCATCCAAACATTCTCACCATTTATGAAATGGGGGATGAAGCCGGGCGTCACTACATTGCCACGGAGTTCATCGATGGCATCACCTTGAGAAAGCGACTGGGCGGCGCGCCGATGGATCTTTCTGAGGTCCTGAATGTCGCGATCCAGGTGGCGGGCGCGCTGGAAGAATCCCATGCCGCCAGCATCATTCATCGCGACATCAAGCCAGAGAACATAATGATTCGGCGCAACGGCCACGTTAAGGTGCTGGATTTCGGCCTCGCGAAGCTCACCGAAAGACCTGATTCAGAAGAGACTGATACCGAAGCCGTAACGCGGGCCCTGGTCCAGACCGATGCAGGCGTCGTCCTCGGAACTTCGCAATACATGTCGCCTGAGCAAGCGCGCGGCAAACCGGTGGATGCGCGCACGGACATCTGGAGTCTCGGCGTAGTGCTCTATGAAATGGCGTCGGGTCGCGCGCCCTTTGCGGGCGAGACCAAGACCGACGTCATCGTGGCCATCGCCAAGACTGATCCCGCGCCGCTGGCCCGGTTCGCGCCCAACGCCCCGGCGGAGTTCGAATGGATCGTGATGAAGGCGTTGCGCAAGGACGTCGATGAGCGTTACCAGACAGTGAAGGAACTGGAATCGGATCTGAAGAAGCTGAAGCAAAGGCTCGAGTTTCAAACCGAGTTAGAGCGATCGATTGCTCCCGAAAACTACAGCGCTGCACTTAGCGCCCTGGCGGATACGGATGTTCCCGGAATGCCGCTACGTTTGAGTATGCACTCAGCGGCGCCAGTTGGAGCAAATCAAACCAGCTCGGTCCCGAGGGCTGCCCAGACCCGCGCGTCGAGCGCCGAATACCTGGTCAGCAAGATCAAGCGTCACAAAACCGGCGCGGTAATTGTTGCGTTGGTGATTTTAATGGCCCCCGCGGCCATGGTTTATTTTTCATTCTTTCGCAATCGCGTTCGACTTACGGATAAGGACAAGATTCTGCTTGCCGATTTTGTGAATACCACCGGCGACCCGGTTTTTGACGGAACGCTCAAGCAGGCTTTGGCAGTTCAGCTTGGTCAATCGCCATACCTGGATATCTTTTCCGAAGATCGTGTGCACGAAACGCTTGCCTTCATGGAGCGCCCGCCCGAAGAGCGCATTACGCGCGAGGTTGCGAGCGAGATCTGTAAGCGACAGGGCATTAAGGCAATGTTGCTGGGGACAATCTCCGGTCTGGGTACTCATTACGCCATCACGCTCGAAGCAGTGAATGCGAACAACGGCGACTCGATCGCCCGCGAACAAGTGGAAGCTGACGGCAAAGAACAGGTTTTGAAAGCGCTGGGACAGGCGGCATCCACGCTGCGCGAAAAGCTGGGCGAGTCGCTCAACTCGGTGCAGAAGTTCGACGCCCCGATCGAACAAGTCACAACATCGTCACTGCCCGCGCTGAAGCAATACTCGCTGGGAGTCGAACAACATTCGAGCGGGAAATACTTCGAAGCAATAAGGCTTTACAAAAGCGCGATTGATACCGATCCGAACTTTGCGATTGCTTACGCTCGATTGGCAGCGGCGTATAACAGCACCAGACAGTTAGAGGCATCGCGCGAAGCCGCTCAGAAGGCCTACGACCTTCGCGACCGCGCCGGCGAACGCGAGAAGTTACTTATCTCGTGGAGTTATTACGGCGGTGTAACGGGTGAGTGGGACAAAACCAACGACGTCCTGGAGATTTGGAAGCGCACTTTTCCGCGCGACTGGGAGCCCTTCAACCGTCTCGCGAATCGCTACACCCTGGTGGGACCGTTTGATAAGGCGATTATGGAAGGTCGCGAAGCCATACGACTTAACCCGAAGGCCGCGGGCGCCTATGTAAACCAGGCGGTGGCATACATCGGTCTCAATCGTTTCGACGAGGCGAGAAAAATGCTGGGGGAGGCATTGGCGCAGAAGCTTGAGACAAGCTCAATGCACAGCCGGCTCTTTCAGATCGCATTCCTGCAGGGAGACGCGACCGCGATGAAAGAGCAAATAGATTGGGCGACCGGCAAGCAGGATGAATACCTCGCCCAAAACTGGCAGGCGCAGGCCGCGGAGTTTTCCGGACAGATAGCCAGGGCCAATCAGTTTGCTGAGCGGGCCATTGAGTTAGCGCAACGAAGCGATCTAAAGGAAGCCGCGGCGCAGGCCCTGTTGCATCAAGCGGAGCGAAACGCGACGTTTGGGAACTGCGGAGCCGTAAGCGGGATCATAGAAAAGGCGCTGGCTCCCTCTCGCGAACAGGCGAGCCTGGTCCTCGCGGCGAACGTCTATGCTGAGTGCGGCCAGGCGGGTCCGGCGCAATCTCTGATTGCCGAGTTATCCAGTCGGTTTCCAACGGACACGTTACTCAACACTGTCTCAATTCCCCTGGTGAAAGCGCGGCTCGAGTTAAATCGCGGCAATGCGGCTCAGGCTATACAGTTGCTCGAGCTGGCGCGCAAGTACGAAGTTTATGGTGACTTCTGGCCGCAGTACCTTCGCGGGCAGGCCCACCTGAAGCAAAAGAACAGCTCTCAGGCGACGGCTGAGTTTCAAACCATCATCGATCACCGTGGATGGTACCCGCTTTCGCCACTGTATCCGCTGGCCCACCTTGGTCTGGCGCGCGCAGCCGAGCTTGGCGGCGACACTGCCAGGGCGCGCAAGGCCTATCAGGATTTCTTCGCGCTCTGGAAAGACGCCGATCCCACAATTCCCATTCTGATCGAAGCCCGCGCGGAATACGAAAAGTTGAAGTAGCGTGGCACGGGCGTCCCGCCCGTGAATCACGCGCAAGATGCGCGTGCCACAACCGACCTGACCCTTCACCGCAACCTGTGATATATTCTGGCCTCAAACTCAATCATAGAAATTTTTTTGAGGATCGATAAGGTCAAATGTCCGGACATTCGAAGTGGCATTCGATTAAGCACAAGAAGGGTGCGACTGACGCCAAGCGCGGCAAACTCTTCACCAAGTTCATCAAGGAAATCACCGTTGCGGCCCGCACCGGCGGCGGCGATCCTGACGCTAACGCGCGCCTGCGCAAAGCTATTCTCGACGCCAAGGCCGGCAACATGCCCAACGACACGATCGATCGGGCCATCCGTCGCGGCACCGGCGCGGAAGAAGGCGTGCACTATGACGAGATCACTTATGAGGGCTATGGCCCGGGCGGCGTCGCGATGCTGATTGAAGCGATGACCGACAATCGCAATCGCACCGTGGCCGAGATCCGTCATACCTTTTCCAAGAATGGCGGCAACCTGGGAGAGTCGGGGTCGGTGGGTTGGTTGTTTGAGAAAAAGGGCTACATCGTGGTCGACAAAGCCGCCCGGCCCGAAGAAGAGTTGTTCGACATCGCGCTTGAAGGCGGCGCGGACGACGTCCGTGACGATGGAGATAACTTTGAGATCATCACTACGCCCGAGAACTTTGAAAGCGTTCAATCCGCAATCAAATCGGCCGGCATCGAACCGCAGGTCGCCGAAGTTTCAATGGTCCCGCAAAACTACATCAAGCTGGAAGGCAGTAGTGCCCAACAGATGCTGCGCCTGATGGAAGCCATGGAAGACCACGACGACGTGCAGAAGGTTTACGCGAACTTCGACATCGACGAAGCCGACATGGCCGCGGCGTGAGCCTTCGCTAGCTTCCTCGGTCTTGTTAGGGGGGTTGAGAAGAGATTCCTTCTCCCTCTCCCTTTGGGAGAGGGTTGGGGAGAGGGCTTGAGTATCGCGCCCTAGCTGCACCCCTCTTCCCCAGCCCTTCTCCCAAAGGGAGAAGGGAGAGTTAGATTTTCCTCTCTGGTTCGGTGGGCGAATGTGCCGCCGATCCACTTCCTCATTGCATCCTCGACTGATCACTCAATGTATTGGGATTTGCAACCTGAGCTAAACGTCTTACTGCGTGGAAGAAACAAGTCACTATGGAACTAGCTTGAGTCATGCTGTAAACTTTGGCTTATTGTGCGCGTCTTAGGAATCGATCCCGGCAGTGAAACGACCGGCTGGGGCGTCGTCGAAGGCGACAGCCGAAGTTACCGGCTGGTTGAATTCGGCGTGCTGAAATTATCAACGTCGGCCAGTTTCTCTTCGCGACTCTTGAAAATTTATCGCGGCCTCGAAGAGGTGATCGATAGACTAAAGCCCGATGCCTGCGCGATCGAAGAAGCGTTCTACGCAGTTAATCCCAAAGTCATCCTAAAGCTCGGTCAGGTGCGTGGTGTAGCTCTGCTGGTCGCGGAGAGCGCCGCGCTGGAGATTGGCGAGTACGCGCCGCGACTGGTGAAGCAAACAGTCGCCGGCTATGGTAACGCTGACAAGGGCCAGGTCCAGGAGATGGTGAAAGTGCTGCTGTCGTTGCGGTCAGTTCCCGAACCACACGACGCGGCGGACGCGCTGGCAGTTGCCATCTGTCATTTTCATCACGCGGAAGTCCGAGCGCGTTTGCTGGCCGCCGAGGCCCGCGTGAAACTTAATCCCACGGTTGCGGGCCCAACACGCGGTCGCGCGTAGCTTGGGAGCACGGACGTTTTGGAGACAAGTATGCTGAATGTCAGGTCGTGCGACTAGAATAAGCAAAACGAGAGTAGCTTATTCGAGGAGAGACGACGATGACAAATCAGCTTCAAGACACAACCTTGATTCCTCGTGACTACGACATCTTCGGCGGTCTGGACGTCGACAAGAAGAGCATGGCAGTGACTTTTAGAGATCATGGAACAATGCGAAAATCTTTAAAGCTGCCCTATAGTGCGAGCCAACTGCTTAATTACACGCGGAAGAATTTTCCGGGTCAGCGAGTGGCTTTTGTTTACGAAGCCGGACCGACTGGCTTTGGGCTCCATGACGAGTTGACGGCGGCGAGCCATCCTTGTTTGGTGGTCTCGCCCTCGATGGTGCCGACGGTGCAGAGAAAACGCGTGAAAACTAATCGCCTTGACAGCAACAAGCTCTCGGAGGGATTGCGCGGCGGGCAATTGCGTGGCATTCATGTGCCGGCACCTGCTTATCGCGAGCTGCGCCATCTGGTGCAATTGCGCGACACGCAGGTGGCCCAACTGCGGGCCAGCAAATGTCGCATTAAGTCGCTGCTGCTGTATGAAGGAATTTCCTTTCCGGCCGCCAATGGCAAATGGTCGGTGCCGGCGCTGCGCCAGTTGGAGGCGCTGCCTTGTAACGCGACGGTGCGCTTTAAGTTGGATCAGTTGATCGACGCTTTGCAATTCCATTTTCTGGCCGCCGCCAAGGTGCAAAAACAAATCCGGTATTTTTGTCAAAACGATCCTGAGCTACGCCGGTGCATCAGTTTTCTGGTCAGCCTGCCAGGCGTAGGCACGATCACCGCCACTCATGCCCTGGCGCGCCTGGGGGATTGGCGCCAGATCAAGGACGTGCGCCAGATCGCCGGCTTTCTGGGTCTGGTCTCCAGTGAACATTCCACTGGTGAGAAGGAAAATCGCGGTGAGATAACCCGCATTGGCGACAGTCGTTTGCGCAACAAGCTGATTCAGTGCGCTTGGACAGCGATCCGCAAAGATCCGGAACTGCGCGCTTTCTATCGGCGCATCTATGAGCGCCAGCCCAAAAAGGTAGCTGCCCGCAAAGCGATTGTGGCAGTAGCTCGTAAACTGACGACGCGCATGTATGCTGTCTTGAAAGAACAACGCCCCTTTGTAATTCGCGCAGATAGTTCAATAGCTCCTTTGACCGCAGAGGAGACCGTCGGCCCCCGGGAACGACTCGACGCCGCACAGAACGAGCAGCAGTAATTTGCTGGGCTTCGTTTCTGGAGACAGAGAACCCAGGGCTACCGGTATTGCCCTAGTGGGCCGCATTCTCGAGAGTGTGACGAACATTGCTTCGTGCCACGTATAGCAGTCAGTCTCTCTAGGTCGAAGAAGAAGAAAAAACGGTCAATAGAACATGAAGGAAAAACCGCTTCGCGATTCGTAAGTGACCCTTGACATTCACATAGCAGTGCGGCGACTTGTCGCCGCTTTTGCTCCGGTGTACCAAGAGACCGCAAATGCCAAGGATGGCAAGCATGCAGTACGAAAGCGGCGACAAGTCGCCGCACTCCAAAAGTGGACGAGTCTCTCGAATTAGGTCTTTCAGCAACCTGCTGGATGTGTGAAGAGGCTCCGCAGCGAACGCAAGCCGCATCGACCTTACTTTGCAAAAGGAGGCAAGGCTGTTGTCATCCAGGTTTCTCAACCCGCGCATCACAATCTTCGCGCTTTTCATTCTCTCTGGGTCAGCACCAAACACATCCGCCCAAAAACAGCGCGTACCACACGGCGGTCACGTGGCTATAGTCGCGGATGAAAGGCTGGCAGCGTTGCGAAGCGTGCCTGAACCGTCAGCCCGTCTGCTGCGCCGCCTGAGCCGCGGTCGTTTCGTTTCGATCCGCGGCGCGAGCCGAAGCCGGGACGGCCTGGTCTTCTATCATGTCGTAGTCACACGGCGAACTTCTGGTTGGCTGCAAAGCGAAGCGGTCATTGCTTCGTGGCGTCCTGGCGACGATCAACGTTTGCTGCGTCTGATTGGCGGCGCCGACGAATTCGATCGCGTCGCCCGCGCGCGGGTTTTCCTCGACGCGTTCCCTCGATCATCCCTGCGTCCGCAGGTTTTGTTAATTTATGGTGATGCGGCTGAAGAAGCGGCGGCAAAACTTTCACATGAAGCTGAGCGCCGTTTTGAAAGGCGCGAGTTACCAGCCGGCGGCGCGCCAGAGTTCAGTTACTACTTGAACTATAGCGGCCTCGATCGTTACAACCGGCAGGGAGTGACTTTCGCCTTCGATCGCGCGGCGAAGAAATTTCATTATGATGGCGCCGCGTGGCGCGAGATCGTACAACGCTATCCGAAAAGTCCTGAGGCATCAGAAGCGCGGAAGCGCTTGGCAGCGTCGACGGATGCGAACACAAGATAGAACTGGCTATGTGCCTCTCCGGAAGCTGATGTTGGCCTGCTACGCCCTCCATTCTGCGACGCAAACTAGCAGTTTGCGTTACCCAAACCAGAGTTTCCTTCCCGGTATTCATTGACTTTCCCCCCGGCGCGACATAACCTGCAAGCCAAATTTCGGCATTGCTTTTCGTAGTCTCGGTTCGATTGGTCATTGGTTGTCATTATTCACTTGCGGTAGCACTTTTTGATTAAGATTCTTCGAGCGCCCCCTATAATGCCTACTGTGACTTAGGAGCTTCACCCCTTTTAGATGCCCGACGCAATTCCGATCCTGCCCGCCGTCAATAAGCATCTCCGTGCACTGAGCACCCGTGTGCTGCGGCGACAGTCCACTCGATTTGTTGTCGCCTTCATAGCGGTCGCGATGCTCGCTACTGCTTTCGTGTGGACGCGCGGACGCGCGGCATCAATTAGTTTTCACTGGCCGGCAGCTCTGACAAAGATCACCAACGACGCTCCAGATGTGAGCGTGGACGTGTCGCCATCTTCGGTGGCTGAAGACGGCGCGCCGAACCTGGTTTACACGTTCACGCGCAACGGCGTCACGACCGGTGCGCTGACAGTGAACTTCACGGTGGGCGGGACGGCGAGTTCCAGTTCTGACTACACACCGAGTGGGGCAGACACGTTTGACTCTCCGGTCGGCCTGGGCACGGTAACTATCGCGGACGGCAGTTCAACGGCTACGGTGACGATTGATCCGACGACAGACAGCACGGTGGAGCTGGACGAGACAGCGATTCTGACAGTGACTGCGGGTACGGGTTATAACGTCGGCAGTCCCAGCGCGGCTACCGGCACAATCACCAACGACGATACGGATGTGAGCGTGGACGTGTCGCCATCTTCGGTGACTGAAGACGGCGCGCCGAACCTGGTTTACACGTTCACGCGCACGGGCGTCACGACCGGTGCGCTGACAGTGAACTTCACGGTGGGCGG
>JBGPYG010000124.1:0-9031 GCA_041493085.1 Pyrinomonadaceae bacterium
AGAAAGGTATTCCATGCGACGTTCAAGCCTAATAGTTTTCTTGTTTCTTTTCGCGCTTATTGCCGGCGCCTGCGTGCCCGGCACCAAACAAACAAACGAGGGTGGGCCAAGGAAGACGAAGGGCCCGAACGAGCCAATCAAGATTGGTTTTTCGATGGACACCTTGAAGGAAGAGCGCTGGCAACGGGATAAGGATCTGGTCGAGAAGCACGCCAAAGAAATCGGAGCCGAACTAAACATTCAGGTGGCCAACGGCAATGACAGCGAACAGATCAAACAGGCCGAGAACATGCTGACCCAAGGCGTGGACGTGCTGATCGTCGCGCCACATAACGGCGAGATCGCAGCCTCGATTGTTGAGGCGGCGCATCGTCAGGGGGTTCCGGTGATTTCCTACGATCGCCTGATCAAGAATTCCGATGTCGACCTGTACATCTCCCATCAGGTTGTGAAGATGGGTGAGATGCAGGCGCAGTATCTGCTGGATCACGTGAGTAAGAAACCGGCTAACTTTGTTATCGTCGGCGGCTCGCCTACCGACAACAATGCTTTGCTACTGCACCAGGGACAAATGAATGTCCTCAAGCCCGCCGTTGATCGTGGTGACGTGAAGATTGTTACGGACCAGTATGCAAAAGAGTGGCAAGCAAGCGCAGCACTCAATATCGTCGAAAATGCTTTGACCCAGGCAAACAATCAGGTCGATGCGGTGGTGGCGTCAAACGATGGCACCGCGCGGGGGGCGGTACAGGCGCTCGAGGGCCAGCACCTGGCTGGTAAAGTTTTGGTCTCCGGTCAGGATGCCGATCTCGCGTCGCTGAAACTCATCGTCGAGGGCAAGCAAACGATGACGATCTACAAACCAATCCAGCCGCTTGCCTACGGAGCTGTTGATGCTGCGGTGAAGCTTGCGCGCGGCGAAAAGGTGGCGACTACAGAAACCATCGACAATGGTTTTAAGAAGGTGCCGTCAATCCTGCTCGAGCCGATTGCGGTAGATAGAGGCAATCTGCTAGGCACACTAGTGAAGGACGGATACCACACGCTTGCAGAAATTTGTGCTGGTTTGCCGCCGGAAAAATGCCCGAAGCCGTAGGCAGTGGGCAATGGGCAGTGGACAGTAAGAGAGTCCAAAGTCCAATGTCCAAAGTCCAACGTCTGTTTGGTTCACATTGAGTATTTGAAGAAACCGCATTGTCCGCCACCGCGTGCGCATCGGACATTGGACATTGGACATTGGACATTGGACATTGGACTTTGGACTTTGGACAAACCATCTCAACATGAATGACAACCTTCAAGCCGCATTCTTAGAGATGCGGAACATCACGAAGACCTTCCCGGGTGTTCGCGCGCTTGATGGCGTCAGCTTCGATCTACAGCGGGGCGAGATTCATGCCCTCGTCGGTGAAAACGGCGCTGGTAAATCTACGTTGATGAAAATCCTCGCGGGCGTCTATCCGCATCCGCAGTATGGCGGCGAAGTTTTCCTTGAAGGACGAGGCCAGCAGTTTGCTGGTGTGCGTGACGCCGAGAAGGCGGGTATTGCAGTTATCTTTCAGGAACTATCGCTCGTCAGAGAGATGAGCGTTGGTGAAAACATTTTTCTCGGGCGGGAACCGCGCACGCTGGGCGTGATTCGCTGGGAAGAACTCTATCGTCGCGCGCGCGAGTTGCTTGACGATCTCCACTTAGCGATTGATCCCCACACCCTGATTCGCAGTCTGGGTATTGGCCAACAGCAGTTGGTGGAGATAGCGAAAGCGCTTTCTCACAATGCCCGGATCCTGGTGCTCGATGAGCCAACCGCAGCCTTAACGGATAGCGAGGTCGAGACGCTGTTTGGCATTCTCAACAAACTGCGGGCCCGGGGCGTCGGGATGGTATATATCTCGCATAAACTCAATGAAGTTTTCCGGATCAGCGATCGCATTACGGTTTTGCGTGACGGAAAAACTGTCGGCACTAATGTCGCTAGCGAGTGGACCGAACCGCAGATCATTGCGCGCATGGTGGGGCGGGAGGTTGGCGACATCTTTCCGGTGATAGATCATACCCGGGGCGATATCGTTTTTGAAGTAGAAAAGTTTTCTGTAGAAGATCCCCTGGTAGCAGGCAAGAAGCTCGTCGATAACGTCAGTTTCTCGGTAAGACGCGGAGAAGTGTTGGGGATTGCCGGTTTGATGGGCGCCGGCCGCAGCGACTTGTTGATGGCGATATTCGGAGCGCACGCTGGTCGCGTCTCTGGTGAGACCAGGATCGAGGGTCGGCGCATTCACATCACCAGTCCTGCTGAGGCGATTAAGCAGGGCATCGGTTTTGTTACCGAGGATCGGAAGCGCTTTGGTCTGGTGTTGGACCAAACCATTCTCAACAATATGACGCTCGCCGGGTTGCGACGAATCTCAGGACGCTTTATTACCAGCGTCGACGCGGAGTCGGCAGCCGGCGAGCGGGCAATGAAGGATCTGCGCGTCAGGGCCAACTCCGTGTTTACGATTGCCGGCACATTGTCTGGGGGCAATCAGCAAAAAGTTGTGCTGGCGAAATGGTTGTTGACGAACCCGCGCGTGTTGTTTCTCGACGAGCCCACCCGCGGCATTGATGTGGGCGCGAAGCAGGAGATTTATGCGCAGATTAACAGGCTCGCGGAAAGCGGACTTGCTATCGTGCTGGTCTCCTCGGAATTGCCGGAGGTGCTGGGATTGTCGGATCGCATCCTCGTCTTGCATGAAGGACGCATAACTGGTGAGTTTACTCGCGCCGCCGCCACGCCCGAAGATGTTATGGCCTGCGCCACCGGACACGTAAAGCGCGCAGCTTAAAGAGCGGAGTTGGTGGCGCGGCTCTGCCGCCTTCCGTGCGGAATGGCTCTGCCTTTCCGGCCAGCGACAACTTAGATCACTGAGAGGCTCCGCCTCGAAGAAACCAGCCAGAGGCGCAGCCTCGAATCAGGAAGCGAAATCGGAAAGGCAGAGCCTTTCCGCACGGAAGGCGGCAAAGCCGCAAACGTCTCTGAGGTCTGCCGATGAGCAATCATTCAAACGAGCCGGGAGTTGAAAGGCCAGCAGCAACTTCGGATCTGACGCCGTTGCCGGAAAATGACGCGATCACGCCGGTGACCACCATCGGAAAATTCAAGATTCCGACCGACGTGCTCCGTGCTTACACGATGGTGTTTGCGTTAATCGCTATCTGGATCTATTTCCACTTTTCAACCAGTCACATTTTCCTCGAGCCACGAAACTTCTCCAACTTGATGCGGCAGACTTCTGTGACCGGAGTGCTGGCAGTGGGAATGCTGATGGTGATCATCACCGCCCAAATTGATCTCTCCGTTGGTTCGGTGGTCGGCCTTGCCGGCGGCATCGCTGCCATTGTGCAAGGCTGGTGGGGTTATGGATTAATTCCTTCATTAGCCGCGGGCATCGCCGTGGCGATTGTGATCGGCGCCGTGCAAGGCTCGTTAACAGCCCACCTCAACATCCCCGCGTTTATCGTCACGCTGGGAGGATTGCTTGCCTGGCGCGGAGTCATTCTCGGATTAAGCCGGGGAGAAACAATACCGCTCCGGCTGCAAAGTTTTAAAGCTATCGGACAGAATTATGTTGACCCTCGGGCCGGATGGATACTGGCCGCGCTCAGCATAGCGGCTGTGGTCTGGATGACTATCGCCCGCAATCGCGCCAGGCGCCGACACCATCTGGAAGTGCCACATTTCGGTTTGACGGCGCTGCGCATTGTGCTGCCATCGGCGGTGATCCTCTGGTTTATTTACACCATGAATACCTATGAGGGTGTTCCGATACCAGTAATCATTTTGATCACGATCGCCTTAGCAGGAGCATTCCTGACTCAGAACACCACCTTCGGTCGTTACCTCTATGCCATCGGTGGTAACCCTGATGCGGCACGTCTCTCCGGCATAAATATTCGCAAGCACGTCCTCGCAGTCTTCTGCATAATGGGTGGGCTCGCTGGCGTGGCGTCGATAATTTACACCGCTCGCGTGGGCAGCGCGTCTCCGGATGCGGGGCAACTGCTCGAGCTCGATGCAATTGCCGCTTGCGTGATCGGTGGTACCAGCCTGATGGGCGGGCGGGGCACCGTGTTTGGCGCGATTTTAGGAGCGCTGATTATGGCGAGTCTGGACAATGGCATGTCTTTAATGAGGGTTGAACCTTACTCGCAAATGATTATCAAGGGCGCGATTCTGGTAGCGGCGGTAGGATTGGATATGGCTGGGCGCAAACGTGGCTGACCTTTTGAACGGTTATAGACAACTGAGAACGCGAACAAGACGTGTTATGTTAAGACTGACAACTTGTTTCTTGCCTTCCTGATTTTAAGACAACGACATAATGTTTCGATCCATAGTCATTTCGACAGTATCGCTGCTAAGCTGCTCAGCTTTGTTCGGACAGACAACTAACGGGCTGGCACCGGGTGCGCCCGGTCTCGATGCGCATTGGCCCAGCGCGGCGAAAAATGGATTCGGAACTGCAAACACACTTTCTTCGAAGGTTTGGTTTACGCTCAACAACGGCGTGATGACGGAGGTCTACTACCCCACGCTTGATGTGCCCAATGTTCAGACATTGCAATTCGTTTTAGTTAGCGCCGATGGCAAGCGCGTTGAAACTGAAGCTGAAGACATGGAACATCGTGTTGAAGTGCTCGATCCGGCTGCACTCATCTTCCGTCAAATCAACAAAGCAAAGAGTGGCGCTTACACAATCACAAAGACGTACGTGACCGATCCTGAGCGCAGCTCCATTCTCGTTGATGTCAACTTCCGTTGGAATGCTGCCGCTGCGTGCCGGTGTCGGCTCTATGTCGACTACGATCCATCGCTGAACAACAGCGGTATGCACGACTCTGCATGGATCGATGGTGATTGGCTGGTCGCTGCTGATGCCGATAAAGCTTCGGCGTTGACAGTGGCTGAGGTTGGCCTTTCCGAGCAGACGAATGGATTCTTCGCCACCAGTGACGGGCTAACACAACTGCGGCGTGCTGGACGCATCACTCCCTACCAGCGCGCGGACAATGGCAATGTTGTGCAGATGGCGAGCGTTCGACACCCCTTTGGAGTAGCGCGCTCTACCGAGCGGTTCACTCTAGTGCTTAGCTTTGGGCAGAATGCAGGCGAAGCGATCCGCAACGGACAAGCGTCGGTCAGAAAAGGTTTTGAAGCGGCACGCGCGGAGTATGAACGTGGGTGGCATGACTATGTGAAGACGCTTCCACGAGTTGGGGCGAGGTACCAGCGGCAGTTCAATATCGCGGCTATGGTTTTGAAGGGGCTTGAAGACAAAACCCATCGCGGCGCCATGATCGCCTCGCCATCAATTCCCTGGGGCGGCGGGCCAAACGCCAACGAGTCGACCATCAGCGGCTATCATGCGGTCTGGGCACGCGATCTTTACCAGGTAGCGACAGCATTTCTGGCCCTGGGCGATCGCGCCGCCGCCAATCGCGCGCTTGATTATCTCTTCAAAGTGCAACAAAAACCGGACGGCAGTTTCCCGCAAAACTCCTGGGTCGATGGTCGCCCGATCGGTGGCGGCTTGCAGATGGATCAGATTGCGTTGCCGCTCGTGCTCGCATATCAGTTGCAGCGAACTGATCGAAAGACTTGGCTAAAACATATCAAGCCGGCGGCGGATTTCCTTCTTCGCAAAGGGCCGGCCACGGAGCAGGAGCGCTGGGAAGAGAAGCCGGGCTACTCACCGTCTACCATCGCCGCGGAAATCGCTGGGCTGGTTTGCGCAGCGCGAATAGCTGTTCTTAATCAGGACAAGTCTGCCAGCGAACGATATCTGAAGAAGGCTGACGAATGGGTGCGCGGGCTGGAACATTGGACGGCAGCTTCCAACGGGCCGCACGCGAAGGGAACCTACTATCTGCGCATTACCGGAAACGATGATCCGAACGACGAAGCCAGGATTGAAATAAACAGTGGCGGTGGTGTTTACGATGAGCGCGAGATCGTCGATGCCGGGTTTTTGGAGTTAGTGAGACTTGGAATCAAACCAGCCCGCGATCCCTTGATTGTCAGGTCGCTAGCCATTGTAGACAGATTGATCAAGGTGGAGACTCCGGGTGGTTCCGGCTGGTACCGCTACAACCACGACGCCTATGGAGAAAGACCGGACGGTGGTGATTACGATGGCCGGACGGGCGTTGGGCGTCTGTGGACACTGCTCACGGGCGAACGAGGCGAATACGAGGTCGCGCGCGGAGACATTGCTGCCGCACGAAAGCGACTAGATGCGATGATGGCTTTTGCGAACGACGGAATGATGATCCCAGAGCAGGTTTGGGATCGTAACGAGAGTCCACGTCCCGAACTTCGTTTTGGTGAGGGAACTGGCTCGGCTACTCCGCTGGCGTGGTCCATGGCGCAGTTCATCCGTCTCGCTATCAATATCAAACAGAGACATAATTTTGAGACCCCGGCGATCGTGGCAGCACGATACCCGAAAGGCGTAGCAAACAATTGACGATTGGTTCAAAAAATAAATCCGTTACGCCCAAACCCGAGTTTGTCTTCGCAGCGGATCTTGGAGGTACTCATCTGCGTGTGGCCACGGTGGACCGAAACGGGAAGATCTACTGCCGGCAGATGCAGCCAACTCCGCAGGCAGAGAAGCCAAACGAAATTGTGCGGGCGTTGCTCGATGCCGTTCATGGATGTGAGCGCCAGACTGCCGAACTGGGCGGCGTGCTCTCCGCAGTCTCGGTAGTGGTTCCAGGGACTGTTAACGTAGCGGAGGGTGTGGTTGTCAAAGCTCCAAACGTGCCTTGTCTTGACGGGTTTCGTCTGGCCGCCGCGCTGGAGAGCGAACTCGAGTGGCCTGTGATTCTGGAGAATGATGCCAACGCTGCCGCGATTGGTGAGATGTGGCGAGGCGCCGGCCAGGGACACCGTACGCTCATTTGCGTGACGCTGGGCACAGGCGTGGGCGGTGGAATCATTCTCGATGGAAAACTGTGGCGGGGCGCTGATGGCTCGGCCGGGGAGATCGGCCACATTGGCGTGGATCCGTTTGCTGGAGTCGCTTGTACGTGCGGTAGCCGCGGTTGTCTCGAGGTCTATGCATCAGCGACGGCCATTGTGCGGATGACACGCGAGGCAAGACCGCGTTATCCAAATTCGATTCTGCATAACACCGAAGATCTAACCTCGCAAAAAATCTATCAGGCAGGCAAGGAAGGCGATGAACTCGCGATTGAAGTTTTTCGGCGGATGGGAGTCTATCTGGGAATCGGCCTCGCCAGCCTTATTAATATACTTAATCCGGAAATTGTCGTTATTGGCGGCGGCTTGTCAAACGGCTGGGAACTCTTTGAGAAACACATGCACCAGCAGGTGATTGAACGCGCGTTTCCCATGCCGGCGCGACGCGTAAAGATCGTACGCGCTCAATGTGGCGACGATGCCGGCTTGCTCGGCGCCGCGCAACTGGCATTCAAGGATTAGTGACCAAATGAAACGATGGTTCGCAATACTCTGTTGCCTTCTGGGACTGGTCGCCGCGACCAGAGCACAGGACATCACCAAGCTTGAGAAGATCGGCCCGGTTGTCGGTTTCACAAAATCCGAGAAGGCCGTCGTCTTTAACTGCCGGGACGATTCCCAGGTTCAAGTCACACTTCTGGCCTCCGATCTGGTGCGCATACGCGCGTCCTTTGCCAAACCACTTCCCGCAAGAGATCATTCGTGGGCGATCGCAAAATTGGATTGGACGACTCCGGCCTGGAGTTTGTCCGAAAACCCGGAATCGATCGTCATCACGACTCACGAGATCGAGGTTGTGGTTCATCGCTCGCCACTGCTCATCGAATTTCGCGACGCAAAGACGCGTTCCACTATCAACGCTGACGAGCAGCCCATGGCCTACGATGCAAAAGGCTTACTGAAGGAGATGCTGTTTGACCCGCAGGCCGGAACTTTCGTCGCGGCTGCGAAGAAGTTTGGTTTTGGCGAACACTTCTACGGACTGGGAGAAAAAGCGGCGCGGCTCGATAAGCGTCGCGGTTGGTTTGTTAACTGGAATTCCGACACGCCCGGATACACCGAAGGCAAAGATCCAATCTATCAGACCGTGCCTTTCTATACTGGTCTGCAAAACGGCAGCGCCTACGGCATCTTTTTCGACAACAGCTATCGCAGCTATTTTGATTTCGCCAGGTCGTCGCAGCAGCGGGTATGGTTTGGCGCCGAAGGCGGCGAGCTGAACTATTACTTCTTTTACGGGCCTTCGCTAAAGAAGATTCTCAATCAATACACGAACCTCACCGGTCATATGCCGCTGCCGCCCTTGTGGGCGCTTGGCAATCAACAGAGTCGCTGGAGCTATTACCCTGACACGATGGCCGAAGAAGTTGTAGGCGAGTATCGCAAACGGGATCTGCCCCTCGATGTGCTTCATCTCGATATCGATTATATGCAGGGCTATCGCGTGTTTACCTGGGACCCGGAGCGTTTTCACAACCCTAAAGCGCTCACCGAGAAACTCGCGCAGCAGGGAGTCAAGCTCATCACCATCGTGGACCCCGGAGTCAAGTATCAGCCAGTCGCAAAGAGTGCGGCTCAGATTACTTCGATCACACCGGAGCTCGAGCCACAGCAGCAGCGCTACTACGTATTCGACGCCGGCCTGGAAAAGAACTTCTTTCAACGGCGCGCGAATGGCGACTTGTTTATTCCGAAAGTTTGGCCCGGCGAGAGTGTCTTTGTAGATTACACACTTCCGGCTGCGCGCGAGTGGTGGGGCGGTTTGCATCGTGCCTATACCGACAATGGAGTGGCGGGAATTTGGAACGACATGAACGAGCCGTCTGACTTTGTCGATCAAACCGGCAAGAACCAGATCGATGTGGTCAGCTACGACGAAGGCCAGAAGTCGACGCATGCGAAGAATCGCAACGTGTTTGCGCTTTTGATGGCGCGCGCAACCTACGAGGGGCTCGAACGACTACGACCTAACCAGCGGCCATATGTAATCACGCGTGCCGGCTACGC
>JBGPYG010000142.1:0-8409 GCA_041493085.1 Pyrinomonadaceae bacterium
CTTTGCGGCCTTTGCGCGTTCTTTGCGTGCTTTGCGTTTACAATGTCTCTCAATGGATTCAACTGACCAGAAAGCCCTTGCCGCGTCGTCCGACAATGAAACACTGACGCTCGAAGTCAATGAAGCCCACGCGGGCACGCGACTCGATGCTTATCTTGCGGCGCACATCGGTGGCTGGAGCCGGGCGCGATTGCAGCGTCTGATCGAAGCGGGCGACGTGCTGGTGAATAGCAAGCTGGCTAAGGCTTCCTACAAAGTAGCTGCAAAGGACGAGATAGAAGTTGAACTGACCCCGGCGCCGGCCAGCAACTTTACTCCCGAAAATATCCCGCTCGAAATCGTCTTTGAAGATGATCACGTGATCGTGATCAATAAACCAGCCGGGCTCGTCGTTCATCCGGCGGCGGGAATTCATTCCGGAACCCTGGCGAATGCGCTCGCTTATCATTTTCAGCAGCTCTCAAACGCCGGCTCAATGCGCCCCGGCATAGTGCATCGCCTGGACAAAGACACTTCTGGACTCCTGGTTGCCGCCAAAACCGAGTCAGCTCACGAGAATCTGGCGGATCAATTTCGCGCCCGAGAAGTTTTCAAGAGTTACGTCGCTTTGGTTTACGGCGTGGTAAGGCAGGCGAGCGGACGCATCGAACAGCCGATCGCACGCGATCCGCGCAATCGGACGCGCATGGCAATTGTGCCGGGTGGCCGTGGAGCATTGTCACTCTATAAGGTCCGCCGGAGTTATGGAGCGTTTACGCTGCTTGATGTGGAACTGAAAACCGGACGCACGCATCAGATTCGAGTTCACTTGTCATGGCTAAAGCATCCGGTCGTTGGCGATGAACTTTACAGCGGCGGACGCGCCAACGGCGTCCAGGATGTTCAACTGCGGGCGCAGATTCGCAAACTTGAACGACACTTTCTGCACGCGGAACAGTTGGGCTTTCGGCATCCGCAGACGGGCGAACAGATGCGTTTCGTTGCACCCTTACCCGCGGAGCTAACTCATCTGTTGGAGATGCTTGAAGCGCAGAGCTAGTCCGGATTGCAGATGGCAACTACTTGCGGGCAGGTCGTTGTGAGTGCCCGTGTTGTTGTCCGCAGGAATGCGGAGAACTGGTTTTCAAGCCCGGGTTGGTTTGTTTCGAGATGTATGGTCTTATAATCTGTTATTGGCAACAGGCGCCTTAGAGCCCAACTGAGGGCAACGAGGCCGAGTCGACAGGGCATCAAAGCGCAGGTCTCCAGCAGATAAGAACACGGCAAAAATCACCTATTACATATGAAGCCCTATTTTCCCAATCTATTAACGCGGCTATTACTGCTTGCTGTCGCCTTCACGGTAGCGACCGTGGTCGAGGCGCAACAACAAAAGCCAAAGCCGAGCCCAACACCGCCGGCAGTCAGCGAACAAGAACCGATCACGACTTTCATTCGACGTGTGCGGCTGCCCATCACCGTCGTTGATAAGAAGGGCCAGTTTGTTCCCGGACTCACGCAAAATGATTTCGTGATTCTGGAAGACCGGGTTCCGCAACAGATCGAGACGTTCTCCAATGATATCGGGCAGGCCTTACCCGTATATGTGGCGGTCTTGATGGATACGTCTCCCTCGACGGCAGGCAAACTCAAGTTTGAACAAGAGTCCGCGATGAATTTCATTCAGACGGTAGTGCGCGCCCGGAAGGATCAAGTCCTTTTTGCGACTTTTGATCACGAAATAAATTTGCGCCAGGACTTTACCAACAAGCTCGATCTTCTGGATCGCGCAGTGTCTGGTGTTAAGGAAACGGGAACTCAAACCGCGCTCTTTGATGCGGTGTGGCAATTCTGCGACGAGAAGCTGAGAACAGCCGCTGGCCGGCGCGTTCTAGTTGTTATCACCGACGGAGAGGATACCTATAGCCGCGCCAACATTCGCGATGCCATCGATATCGCCCAGCGTACCGAGACTACGATTTTCGCAATCTCGACGAAAGCGGGATTCCTTTCTACCGTTCCTGGAGTTGAAGCTGGGGAGGTGAAGGACAAAAAGGATCGCGCGCTGGCAACGCTGGCTGAAGAGACAGGGGGAGTAGCATTTTTTACCGGCGACATGCTTTCCCTCGAGCGTTCATTCAACAAAATCTCCAAAGAGCTTCGCGCTCAATACCTCGTTACTTACAAACCCGTTAACGATCGCTACGATGGCAGCTTTCGGAAAATTGAAGTCAGACTCGCCGAGGGCCGAAAAGATCTAAAAGTGAGAACGAAGCATGGGTACACGGCGCTCGCAGACAGCGTTAGGCCGTGAGAGAGTAAGATGTCTAATCGAGCAATGAAAACTCTGGCGTTGGCGTTTGGCCTGGCGGTCTTGCTGATGACTGGTTCTGCGGTCCCAGGCAGGATGTTTGCGCAGACTGAGGGTACCGCAACGCAAGATAAATCCCGCAGCAGACGGGTAACCCATTCCGAGCAACCCGCTCCGTCACCGAAGCCGACTGTTCCTCCGAAGGAAGACAACCCGCAAGAGTCGGACGACGTTGTTCGTGTGGAGACGAATCTCACCAGCATTTTCTTCACGGCAGCTGACAGCAACAAGCGCTTCATTGATAGCCTGAAGAAGGAAGATGTTCGAATACTCGAAGACGGTCAGCCTCAGGAGATATTTACCTTTCAGCAGAATCTCGATCTGCCTCTTTCGATTGCGATTCTGATCGATACCAGCCGTTCAGAAGAGCGCACGTTGCCCGACGAGAAAGCGGCGGCGCGGTCTTTTATCGAAGCGGTAATGCATCCTGAGAGAGACGAGGCGGCGATTGTTTCGTTTACCGGGGACGTTACGCTGGAACAAGGGTTCACAGGAAATCTGGATCGTCTGCGTCGGGCGATTGATCGGGTAGAGTTTGTGCCGCCTTCTGGTTATATCGGCGGCGGTGTTGTAGTGGGTGGTACGCCGCCCATTTCGGACAGCAATCAAATACTCGCTGGCTCTACTGCAATCTGGGATGCTGTGTGGGCGTCTTCCAACGAGCTCCTGTCAATCTCTGCTGACAACACTCGCCGCGCTATCATCCTGCTCACCGACGGTGAGGATACGATCAGCCAGGTGAAGATGCACGAGGCGATTGAACGCGCCCAGAAGGCCGACGCGCTTATCTATGCGATTGGGATCGGTGACAGCTATCAAGGCGGCGTCGATGCGGGTTCGCTGCGGAAGATTACCGAGCAGACAGGTGGTCGAGCTTACTTTCCGCGAAGCGAGAGTGAACTGAGGAGCGCCTTTGTACAGATTCAGCGCGATCTGCGCGAGCAGTATCTGATTGCTTACTCTCCTTCAAACAAGGCGCGCGATGGCTCCTATCGTAAGATTCAGATTGAAGTGGTTGACTCGGAACTGCGCAAACAGAAGCTCAAACTCAATTACCGACCAGGCTATTTCGCAAAGACTGTCGACGGAGAGTCACCGGCTAAAAGACGAACCTACCCTTAGCAATCGGACAAAAGAGCCACTTTTGTGGGATAAATTGCGTATCTTCACCCATCTTATCCCATGACAAACTCTTGCCAACTTTGTTATACTGCCACAACGGTTTATTCAAAAACCGCTTTTCCTGAACTGCGTCCTGGCAAGTTTCCTTAAATAAGATCACAGTCTCTCTTATTTTTCCTCGCGTCGTTAATGTCGCCTCCAACTCCGAACTGCACAACCTGGCTGGCCTCAAACTCGGATAACAGATGATTAAAGCTTCCTCAGAAAAGTGTCGCGTCCTCATCGTTGACGACGATCCGGAGGTTCGAGCGCTCCTCACCGAACTCATCGAGAACGAAGGCTACGAAGTCGCCTGTGCCGCCGACGGTGGCAGCGCGCTCCAGATCGTCAATTCATTCGAGCCCGATGTTGTGATCAGCGATGTGGTGATGCCTGTCCTTGATGGAATTGAGCTATGTCGCCAAATAAAGAAGGACCCAAGGACGGCCGATATCCCGGTGCTCTTGATCAGCGGCCTTCGCAATGCGGTGGAAGACAGCATCGAAGGTTTGACTGCCGGAGCCGACGATTACCTCGATGTTCCGTTTCGGAATGAAGAGTTATTGGTTAAGGTTACCCGGCTTGCCGAGCGCCGTCGTGTAGAGAAACACTATCGAGAAATCGTCGAGCAAGCTGCCGACATCATTTACACGCGAGACATGGATGGGTATATCACCAGCATGAACGCTTCCGGGGCTGGGTTCTTCGGCAAATCTCCCGAGCAGATTGTTGGCTGCCATCTTAGTGATTTGATTGGCACTGAGGCAGCTGCGCGAGACGTAGAAGAAACGAAACGAGCCGCCACCGCTTCGCCGCTGCGATCAACTTACTATCTAAACGATGCAGAGGATAGGGGACGATACCTTGAAGGCGTCATCACAATTGAGCGCGATCGCCAGGGACGCCCGACCGGAATCCGCGGCGTCATCCGCGACATCACCGAGCAAAAGCTCGCTGAAGCAGCGCTCAGAGAAAGTGAAGAACGATATCGCCGGCTGGTAGAACTCTCACCGGAAGCGATCATCGTTCACAGTGAAGGGAAATTTGTTTACGTCAATCCCGCGGCACAAAAGCTTTGGGGAGCCTCTTGTCCCGAAGAATTGATTGGCAAGGCTATATTAGACGTTGTTCATCCCGACTCGCGCGACATCGTTAGCCGACGGATTCGCGAGGTTGAGGAGCTGGGCTCGTCAACGGCACTGAATGAACAGAAGCACATTAAGTTGAATGGCGAAGTGATTGATGTTGAAGTCGCTGGAATACCTTTCGTATTTCGCGGGCAACCGGCAGTGCAGGCCGTCATCCGGGACATCACTGACCGTCGCCGTGGACGCGAAGCACTACGGCAGACTGAAGCACGACTACGGATGGTCGTTGGCAGTGCTTCCCTTGTGCTATTTGCGCTCGACTCGGATGGCGTCTTTACTCTGTCGGAAGGCGAAGGACTAAAAGCGCTGGGCTTGAAACCCGGCGAAGTAGTTGGGCGATCCGTTTTCGAGGTCTACAGCAACAATCCCGCCGTTCTTCAAAGTGTCCGCCGAGCGCTCACCGGCGAAGCTTGTTCGGGGGCCGTCGACGTTGGCGACCTGACATTCGAGACGCGCTACACGCCGCTTACTGACGAAGCTAATAATGTCACCGGCGTGATCGGCGTTGCCACCGACATCACTGAAAACCGAAAAGCGCAGAAAGCATTGCAGGAGAACGAGCAGCGCTACCGTGAACTCTTTGAGAACGCCAACGACATCATCTATACGCACACGCTCGCGGGAAACTTCACCTCACTAAACAGAAGTGGCGAGCAGTTCACGGGTTATTCCCAAGAAGAAGCCTTGCAGATGAATATTGTGGACGTGCTCGCGCCGGAGTATGTGAACATTGCCAGGCAGATGATCGCTCAGAAGACTGACGACAAGGCACCGACGGTCTACGAGCTTGAGATCGTTACAAAAAACAGTCGCCGTGTCCGGCTGGAAGTGAGCACCCGACTCATATACCACGACGGGAAACCTGCAGGCGTCCAAGGCGTGGGTCGCGATCTAACCGAGCGCAAACGCTCTGAAGAGGCCCTGGCGCAGCAGGCGCAACGAGAGGCCATGTCGCATCGCATTTCACAGGCCATACGCTGTTCGTTGGATAGTTCAGAGATATTCCATACTGCTGTCCACGAACTGGGTTCCTATCTCAATGCCGATCGCTGTTCACTATTCATCAAGGACGAAACAGGAAACCGCGCCACGAATACGGCCGAGTATCATGCCGAAGGCATTCATCCGGCGGCTTCCAATTTCGATTTGGAGGACCTGCGAGTCCTAATTGAGGCGCTCGATGAAAAGGGCGTTCTCTGTTTCAATGATGCTGCCCATGACGTGCGGATAGCAGATGTTTATGAGCGCATCCTGTCGAAGGCAGGGGTGCGGTCGATCATGTACGTCGCAATCCGAGTTGGTGACGAAGTTTCAGCGGCTTTTGCTCTCTCGACCACGCGCGAACTGCGCCACTGGAGCGAATCAGACATTGCTCTTGCGAAAGCAGTCGCCGATCAAACCGGGATTGCCATCCGTCAAGCTGAGCTTTATCAGAAAGCCGAAGCCACCTCAAAACGCGAAGTTCTGGTCAACAATCTGACCACAGCCATCCGTGCTTCGCTTAGCCTGCCCGAAGTTTTGAATACGGCGACTCGCGAACTCGGTCTCGCGCTTGCTGCTTCTCGCGTTCACCTGCACCTCTACGATCCGGAGAATCCTATTTCACCGGTCAAGCACGAGTATGTAGCGCCGGGCTCTAACAGCATAAGCGCTTTCCAGGCGAGCTACGACGACCCGGTTGGCCAGCATCTGCTGCGCCTGTCGAAGCCGCTGGTGATTTTCGACTCATTGAATCACAACGAAGGACCCGCGGAAGTCAGTGCTGCAGTCAGAGAGCACGCCCGCCTGGTCGACGTTCGATCGCAGATCGCCTACCCGCTGATCGTCAAAGGACTGTTCCGCGGAGTGCTCTGTATCCACCAAGCAGATCGCTTGCGTCGTTGGACTGAAGATGAATTGTCGCTGGTGGAATCCGTCGCTGAGCGTTTGGCCATCGGTATGGCGCAAGCCGAACTCTTCGAAATGGTAGCCAAGGGCAAGTCGGAATGGGAAACGACTTTCGATGCAATGTCTGACGGCATATTCATCTTTGATCGCGCCGGTCGTCTCAAGCGCGTCAATCGCGCCGGCGCTGCTATGGAAGCGTCACATCCCAGGGAAGTATTGGGTCGCAGATGCTGCGATATTCTTCGCGCCACCTCTGAAGACTCCGCCTGCGTCGTAGAAAAAGCGATCGAGGAGGGGCGGAGCGTCACGATGGAAGTAACACCAGACCGTCTCAACCGTCCCATATTGGTTACCATCGAACCAGTAGTCGACAAGGCGGGCGCCGTCACGGCCGCGGTTTGTACGGCTCGTGATCTTTCGGAATTGCGCAAGGTGCAGGCTGTCGCCCGCGAGCACCAGTCTCTACTCACAAACATCCTCGAGAGCGCTCGCGAATCCATCTATGCGGTAGATATGGACGGTCGTTTCAAGTGGTGTAACAGCGCCACGCTCATGGCGCTCGGACTAAAGCGCGAAGAGCTTATCGGCCGTCGCGTGTCCGACCTTGTGTATGAAGCTGACCGGGCACTCGTCAGCGATAAATTGCAAATTGCTTTGAAGGGCCAGGCCCAGACCTATGAGATGCGCTATTTTTCAGGGGCCGGAAAACTGCGACACGCACGAGTAGACAACTCACCGTTGGTAGTGGAAGGTCGCACCACTGGCGTCCTTGGCATAGCCCGGGACATTACCGAACAGAAAGAGGAACGGGAGCGGGCCGCGCGAGCCGACAAGTTGCGCGCTCTGGGTCAACTGGCGTCCGGCGTGGCTCACGACTTTAACAATTCCCTCGCTGCAATTCTGGGTCGCGCTCAACTACTCCGTCGCCAAACAAACGACGAAGCCCTCGTGCGCAACGTTGAGATTATTCAAACAGCCGCGGAAGACGCCGCAGCTACAGTTCGTCGTATTCAGACCTTTGCGCGCAAATCACCTGCGAAGGAATTTGAAATGCTCGACGTCTCCAGCTTGCTGAATGATGCGGTTGAAATCACTCGTACGCGCTGGGAAAACGAAGCACGACTACGCGGTCTCGACTACCAGGTGACATTGGAGGCCGAAAGTGGACAGCACACTTTTGGCAGCGCTTCCGAGTTGCGAGAGGTATTCGTAAATCTGATAGTAAATGCGGTTGACGCTATGCCCAACGGCGGTAGACTTTCGATCGGCAGCGTGCGTGAAGGCGCGCGGCTCCAGTTACGCTTTGCTGATACGGGAACGGGAATGCCGGAGGACGTAAGGCAAAAGATTTTCGATCCATTCTTTACTACAAAAGGCGCGCATGGGACCGGCCTTGGACTTTCAGTAAGCCATAGCATCATCGAGCGACATGAGGGGTTGATAAATGTCGCATCGGAGGTGGGTGGCGGAACTGTGTTCACCATTGACCTACCGGCGGCCACCGTAAAGTCAGAACCCGGCGAAGCACCTGCTGAAGATGTGGCAGTGCCATTGCTTTCGATCCTCGTAGTGGATGACGAGCCCGCCGTGCGAGAGACGCTGGCCGAGATGCTTGAAGTGATGGGCCACCGCGTGTTACTTGCCGAGAGTGGGCAGCATGCGCTGCAGACCCTGGCCGGAAACGATTGTGACCTGGTGTTTACTGATCTGGCGATGCCGGATATGGACGGCTGGGAAACTACGCGCGAGATCCGCAAGCGTTGGCCCGAAATGAAGGTCGTTCTCGTTACTGGTTACGGAATTGGTACCGTGCCTCCGGCCGGAGAGGACCGGTTAGTTAACGGTATCATCGGCAAGCCATTC
>JBGPYG010000331.1:0-4780 GCA_041493085.1 Pyrinomonadaceae bacterium
CGCCTTGTACCAGACGTACTGCCTCCAGCTTGAACTCCAGCGTGTACGCCGCTCTCTTGCCCTTTTCTGTCATCATTTCGTATCTCCTTTACCGTCAAATTTACACCCGGTTAAGAAATACGTTTTTCAGGGGCAAGCTCAAGCCTTCACATTTGCGTTGATGGACTTCTGGAATCTAATGAAATCATAGTCAGAGGCCGCCTGCCCCAGTTCTACTTGATGACTCAGTTCGGCCATGAAATGCTGGACAAAGCTGGCGAACTTCTTCTCTAGACCTCCCGCTTTACCGGTAGCGACGAGCCGACAAGCGAGGCTGATAATCGACTGAACGACTGTTCTATTCTTCAATACAGGACTCGGCTTCTGAAAAGCGGTGGCGAGAAAGTCTAAGGCTGCTCGGAGGCGCTTGGCGGCTGCCGACGTGGGCGAGAAGTTGCTCTGTGCCTCAAAGACAGGTTTGATATCGTCGTATCTTAGGCCGGCCTCAATTCCTTCGATCTGAGTGACCGCTGCTTTGCTCAAGATATCGAAATGGGCGAAGCGAGTGTCTGCGACGACGATAGACGTCTTAAGAAAGTCATGCTTGGCGAGATTCTTGCAAAAATCACGTAGCTTGCTGTGCACCGAGTTGAGCTTCTCGCTGCTTGTAAGTGGTAGGCCTTCCTGCAACCGCTGAAAGAACTGCTTCAGTTCCGCCTCGGTTGCTTCTTCTACCTCGTCGTAATCAATCTCAAAGTCATCAAATGCGTCGGAGTACTTAGCCTTGAGGTCCTTGTAGTAGGGGCCTCCAAACTGCTCGGCGGAGTCAGGCGCGAGCGCTAATTCGTTGGCAAAGAACTCGTAAATGGCGGTGAGTCGCTGTTGACCGTCCACAACCTCATACTCGTCTTCGGCATTCTTGACGAAGTAGAACTTTGGAAGCCGCCAGCCGCGGAGAATGCTGTCGATTAGCTGCTGCTTCTTAGGTGTGTCCCAGACCTCCCCTCGCTGCCACTCCGGAATCTCGTAGCGGTCGCGGCGCTTATAAATCTTATCAAGGGCACGGCGCTGGGGTGTCATCTTCATAAGTTTGCTCTTCCTCGAACGATACTAGCTGGCGCGCTCGGCGACCATGCCTTCATGAGGTCCAATGCCCAAGCTCAACTGCCCTTTGGCCGGAGCGGAGCGGAGGCCGGAGGGGCAGCTGGGGCACTTTGTTGTGCACTTTTCGCCGGCAGAATGAACGTGGTCATGAATATAACCATGCAGATTGCTCCGCTTGCGAATCCAACCATCATCAGGAAGTAGCTAATATCCAACGCTTTCTCGACCTGATCGGAGTTCACCTCCCGCCCCAACATGTCCGCCTTTTTACCCCAGGCTAGCTTTACCCACTTCGCAGAGCAATAGTGGTAAAAGACCGCTGAAAGTATTGAAAGCGCTAAAAGCAGCCATCCTGCGAATACGAGGCATGAGAGTGAGTCAGCGATGGATTTCCCCGAGCCAGTACTTACAACGTCTTTAAGAAAGAAGATCGGCAATACTAGAGAGGCAGTGGCCAGGCTACTAACAACACCCACGGCCGCTTGATAACGCTGATTAACATCAAGCTTCCATTGTTCAGGACATTCGCTCATTTCACTCTCCTTATGCCCAACGTGCCGGTAACCGGCGCTGCGCCGCCTTCTGGCGCAGCGTCCGCGTTGACCGGATGGTTGGGCGATCACAGTTCGTTGGCGGCATAAAGTTCCTCAACGACCTCAAGTGTTTGCTGGAAGGCTTTGCGAGCTTCCTCACCCGTAACGGATTTTCGGCCGTGAAGCAATACGCTCAGTTCGGCATAGAGACTTTTCAATCGCTCCTCGAGTTGCCCTGACGAGACTTTTCGTCGAAGCGTTGCCCAGTTGTGATTTTCCAGCGGGAATACTTTTGGACCGAGATCAGTGAGAAGCTGCCGTCGCACGCAGATATCGCGAACGCTGGCCTCGATAACCGTCCGGCAGAGGCCATAAGCAGCGTCGTACTGCTGAAACGCGAAGCACGAACGCGCCTGCCCAACGAGACGTGATACGGCGTCTGATGTGCCAACGCGCAATAGCATTGGCCTCAGTTTGCTGAGTCCATCGACATACTCGTAATGCGAGAACCAAGAGTAAAACAGGTCCTCGCCGAGTTTTTGGATTTCGTGATCATCGAATCCGTCCAACGTGCCTTCCGAGGACGATGATCCGAGCAGTCGAGCGATGACCCCGTCGGCAGACAGTCCGTCTTCGCCGGAAATGGCCTGGAACGTTGCTCGGGCGTCGTCGTCCGCGATTGTGACAACTGACTCTTCGAGCATCTGGGTGGTTAGCCGCTTTCGGAGGAGTAGGAACTCATTGACTGCTGCAGCGAGGGCTTCGAAATCCGTCTCAATTACTGCGCGGACCACGTTGCGGTCAAGTTCCTTCAGCCGTAGCAGATCTTCTTCGAGGGGCATATCTGATCGGTTATGGTGACGCCCAACGGCCCAGTTCAGCGGCCGGCCGTGGCGCCACCAGCGCGCGGCCGTGCCAAGCTATTAGGCGCGCACGGACGCGCGCCCGCACCCACGCCAAACCGGTCCGCTGCAACTGGTTGTTAGGCGCCATCGGCCGATCTTCTCTTGAGAATTTCTTCCACAATAGCGTCGGCATTCTCTGCGAGTTCTTTGTGAGATTCTCTGATGGCTTTAACTATGGACTGCAGGTGCTCATAAGCAGGCACTATTCGATCCCTTTGCTCATCAAGTACCGCACACAGAACATTGCAACTCTCGATTGAAGAGGGGTTGAATGACGCGAGCATCTGATGGATTAGCTTGTTGCGCTCCCTTACAACTTCCCTCATCACTTTCCGCCACATGCGAGGATCAGAGTTTCCGTCTTCAAATGTGAAAGAGTGCGAGACCCATATCTCCTTTGGATCTTGTGGCATCGGCGGGCGTTCGTCTTGTAGTGCCTTTGATGCTTGATTCACAAGCACACCCATTGAGATACTTCGAACGCGCTTGGCCTGATTCGTGAGATGTTTGCCTGTTTGCGTAATAGGCGCGGCGAAGTTTGAGAACGTCAGAATGAACTTCAACATCGCCTCCATCTTCTGGAAATTGACGACATTGCGACCGATCTTTTGAAGGGCGGCATCGCGAACGGTTGCGGCGACCTGTTCTAGTGACATGGGGCCTAACGTAGAAGTGACCGGCGTTGCGCGGCATTATCGCGCAGCGTCCGTGTTGACTGCCGGGTTGGGCGGCTGGTCATGCACCGACACCCTTATTGTCGAGGTACTCACGGACGGACCGAAGATGGAAAAGGCAAACGTAAAACGCAGCGGCTGTTAAAGCGGCACTTACGATGACACTGACAGCAATGGGCTCGGAAAGCAAAGTAGGTGACGCAGGAAACAAAGCAAGAACAATGTACGGCGCGAGCGGCGAAGAAACTAGCAGCCAGCGGCTGGCGCGGGTACGTGCAGCAAGACCCCAGGCGCCGACGCTGACAAATGCAAGAAAGGCCGCAATTGCGACGCCCTGACCAGAAGACCAAAGTTCAGCATAGGCCATGGGACGACCATTGATCTCCCACTCCGTGATAGGAAGCAGAAGAATTACCAGTAGGACCGGGGCTGCAACCATTGCACCTTGACAGAGCATGCGAAGCAGAAACGGCATGCTCTTTGTGTTTTTCCAGTACGTTGCCACGCGCTCAGTAGTCACCATGGTGTAGCCGCCCAACTAGATGTAGACACCCTAAATGGTGTTGTTTTTTCCGTCAAATGACTGTATAAATATACAGTCTTCACGTTTCGATGCCCAGGAATCAACGGGTTAAGGAAAAATAGTACACCCTAAATAAAAACAGCAAACACACCTTTGTAACGAGGCGAACCTTGAATAAGCCCCGGCCGCGTCTTCCCGACCCGGTTTGCGGCCGCCTGCGCCACAATCATGGCAGCGCCCGCGCCGGAACTGCCCAATTCGGCTGGATTAGACGCTTTATCCGATGTCACGGCAAGGCCCGGTGGCGTGAACGCCCCTCTTCGACAAGAGGAGGCTTCAATGGAAAGACACCGCCCGCGTTCGCGGGAATGACAAACCGGCTAGACGCGCTCGATGACGAGCGCGATGCCCTGCCCCACGCCGATGCACATGGTGCAAAGCGCGTAGCGGCCCTTCTTCGCCTGCAATTGATTGAGCGCGGTGGTCACCAGGCGCGCGCCGGATGCGCCCAGCGGATGGCCGATGGCGATCGCGCCGCCGTTCGGGTTGAGGTGCGCGGCATCGTCGGGCAGGCCGAGCTCGCGCGTCACCGCGAGCGCCTGCGCGGCGAAGGCTTCATTCAGCTCGATCACGTCCATCTGCGCGAGCTTGAGGCCGGTCTTTTCGAGCACTTTCTTCGACGCCGGCGCCGGGCCCATGCCCATGATGCGCGGCGCCACGCCCGCGGTGGCCATGGCGAGGACGCGCGCCTTCGGCGTCAGCTTGTGCTTTTTCGCCGCGGCGTCGGAGGCGAGGATCATCGCGCAGGCGCCGTCGTTCACGCCCGAGGCATTGCCCGCGGTGACCGTGCCCTCGGGCTTGACCACGCCTTTCAGTCTGGCGAGCGACTCGAGCGTGGCATCGGGGCGCGGATGCTCGTCCGTCGAAACGATTTTCGGATCGCCTTTTTTCTGCGCGATGGCCACCGGGACGATTTCCGCCTTGAAGAAGCCCGCGGCGTTCGCGGCCGCCCAGCGCTGCTGGCTGCGCAGCGCAAAGGCGTCCTGGTCGGCGCGCGCCACC
>JBGPYG010000209.1:0-6864 GCA_041493085.1 Pyrinomonadaceae bacterium
ATGGCTTCGTCGTAATCGCCGATTCCGAAGTATGCCTGGGCGACCGTCGCATAGAACCACCAGTTACCCTCTAGCCGGTCGGTGTCGGGCTGATCGACGAGCGGCGCAACTTGTTTGATGATCTCCAGGCGAATCTTTCTGGCTAGTGCACGTCGCTCTGCTGCTCCGTCAGAGACTACTTGCGCTTTCTTTGCCTCTTCCTCTTCCTGATGCGCGAGGAGGTCGAGGACGAAGGCCGCGTTGATTCCGGTATAGCCTTGATCTTTGGCAGGGCCTTGGGCGTAGCCCCGCTGGTAGTAGTTAAGCGAGCGTTCGAGTTGCTGCTTTTGATTGTCGAGCTCCCATTTCCGTTTGTAAATGGCTCCGGTGATCCCGAGCGTCTTCTGATCGGCCGTCGTGTTGATGTCTTCGCTGGACTGGCGCAGGATTTCGAGCGCGAGGTCCAGACGCGCGTCCGCTTGCAGGTCGGGGTCCTTGTAAGTGCAGAGAGCGGATTGTTGGTAAACCTCGAGGCGCAACTTCTTATCGTCGCTGAGACTTGGTTCGAGGCGCGCGCGTGCCAGCACACGACGTGCCAGCCCAAACTCTTTTTCTTCTTTCAGCCGCTTGGCAAGCGTGAGCATCTCACGCGGTTCTAAACTCTGCCCCCGGAGAATGTCGCGAGCAGATTTAACGTTATGGCTTTCCTTTTTCGGCATCGGATTTCTCCTACGGTCTTTTTAGAGGGTGGTCAACGTGCTCATGCCTCGGAGTGAAAACGCGGTCGTGAGCGCAACCAACGTGGTGAAACGTCAAACTGCTGGGCAGGTTGAAAGATGCTCCGACAGAACTTGAGGCCGGTACCGGCGAGGATCGTGACTCTCAATGAGCGGCGTCACTGACCGGCGTCAAATGGTAAGACAAATAAGAACGAAAGGTGGCTTATACTATCCTCAGTGGAAGCATGTCAACGGAGATTGTCAACAGGGAGATATGTCACCACGTGCGCGATGCGTCGACGATGATCTTCGTCGAAAGCGCACAGGCAGCGCCTGGTGGAGCACTCTTTATCAACACGGCAACAGGCGGCGAGTTGGCTCACTCGATGGCGGTGCCACAGAACCTTTCGGTCGGGTAGTGGTGTTTGGTCTCGCTGTTCTTCCAATTTCCTGAACGCGATCATTTGCGGCATCTCGCGGCCATAGATTTAGGGCCACTTGTGTTCTGTCAACGCCGACATCTTTCACCGTTGAACCTGCTGACGCCACCACTAATAGAGCATTCAAACAGCTCCCTGCCTAACTCCATGCTGCTTCAGTTTTCTTGTTACCAATCAAGCTTACGCAGTCCGTCAAGGCAAGACCTTCCGCACATTCGGCGGCGGTCGACCCCGCATGGTACCGCACATACGTGGATATCCTCTCACAGTTGCGAACTCGGCAATGTCTTGCTTTGTCGTTGATGTTACGGAGCTGGGGTTACATTTGACAGGTGACAACGCTTGTCATATGCTTTGCTTCCCTCGCAGTTCAAACGGTTCGGTGTTTGCGCTACTTACACCGGTTATTTGAAGGTGGCTGAATTCTCACGAGCCTGCTCATCTTGACACACTCGCAAAATACAGCTTCCAAAGCGTCAGGTGTTCCCGTTCCTCGCCTAACAATGGTCTTCAAGATGACTTAGACGCTCACTGAGGCAGCGAAAATGAATTCCGCTCGTCACTCAGCGCTCTGGTAATTGAGTTCTGCATCCCAGCATCAATAGACGGTAAACAGGAGGAACAATGGCTCAACTTCATGTAGCCCTGCAAGAGGGATTTGAGGATGAAACTGTAGTGATTCGAGTTGCCGGTCGAGAGACATTCCGCAAAGACAATGTGAGTACAAAGCTCCAGATTGGGTTTGCGGACTCGTTGGAGGTGAATGTCGAGGCAGGCTCGGTGATCATTGAAATTGATTTGCCTTCGAAGAGTCTATCTAAGAGTATCGAGCTGCAAGTTCCAAACGCGGTCTACCTGGGTGTGTCCATCACTGCGGGTAAGATCGAATACAAAGTCTCACCGGAGCCGTTCGGCTACCTTTAACAAGAAGGAGGCCATCTATAAGCACGGAGATCGAACGTGAATCGCCGCCTACTTCACTTGATGGTGGAAACAGCTCCGAACATTACGGTAAGAGGAGGAGTTAAAGAAAATGACAAAACAGAAACCCCAGGAAACATACTCAGATGAAACCTCGACATCAGACACCGCCGATTTGACCGGTGCAGGCTCGCCCGCATCGCTTACTGAGTTATTAAGCTTGACTGTGAGCGGTACCTACGCGTGGCCATTGCTCTTTCCCCGCGAACGGTTGCGGTTGGATGTGGATGGTCCCTATCCGCAAATGGTGGTCAGCGGTTCAGTAAGGGCCGGCGCTTCGCGTGTTAACTGGATCGCGCACTTAACTGCCACCGGTCCGGATTCCTGGACGGGACCCATCTCATATAAAGATGGGCCTGTCGCATCGTTCCTCTACACGAACGTGGCAATTCATGCTACGCGAAACATTATCCCCCCACTGCGATCAGTAACTGCCACCTTCTCCGGCGGGGCTCCCAACCGAGTCCGCACCTACAGGTTCAGTTCTCGCTCTTTCCACGATGTGAACTTTGAATTTGACTTCCAGGCAGGCGTGACGCCGCTGACCAGTATCAACACCGGTGATCACCCCAACCGACCGGCCAGTCTGCCTGTTGAGACCTTGACGATCCAGAAGGTATACCGTCGAGCTGGTTTCGAGGTGGAGACATCATCAGGTGGCAGTGTGCCGCTGAGTGGCGCCGGCGTGGGCGCCCAGTGGAGCAACAATGAGATGCACGACGCGATGCAAATCTACTGGTCACATTTCGCTGCCAAAGCGCAGTGGGCCTTCTGGACTTTCTTCGCCGCGCAGCATGAAATGGGCACTAGCCTTGGCGGAATAATGTTCGACGACATCGGTCCTCAACAGCGCCAGGGCACGGCTCTGTTCCTCAATTCGTTCATCGCTGTTCCGCCTGCGGGCGATCTGAACCCGGCAGCATGGGTGAGACGGATGATCTTCTGGACGGCGTGCCACGAGATGGGGCACGCATTCAACCTTGCTCACTCGTGGCAAAAATCGTTGGTGTTTGGCGGTCACGGCCCCTGGATTCCGCTTGCAGACGAGCCAGAAGCGCGCAGCTTCATGAACTATCCCTACAATGTACTCGGGGGGCAGACGGCGTTCTTTTCAAACTTCGAGTTTCGCTTCAGTGACGGCGAACTGCTCTTTATGCGTCACGCACCGGAACGCTTCGTGGAGCAGGGAGCCGCATTGTGGTTCGACAATCACGGATTCGAGGAGGCTAACACCTCTCCGGAACCTGCGCTCAAACTGGAGCTCCGCATCAACCGGGAGAAGGCAGACTTCGAATTCATGGAACCGGCCGTGCTGGAATTGAAGCTGACCAACATCTCCTCAGAGCCGCAAATCATTCCTGAAAACATCTTGGCGATGCAGGACTCTATGACGATCATCGTGAAGAGAAACGGAGAACCGGCTCGCCAATTCCTCCCCTACGCTCGATATTGTTTTCAGCGGAAGAACAAGGTACTGGGGCCAGGAGAAAAGGTCTATGAATCACTGTTTCCCGCGGCCGGCCGCGAGGGATGGAGCATCGCCGAGCCTGGTTATTATAAGGTCCAGGTGGCTCTGCACCTTGGTGATGAAGACCTGGTGTCAAACCCGTTGACACTGCGCGTGGCGCCCCCACGCGGATACGACGAAGAGTTTATCGCTCAAGACTTCTTCAGCGATGATGTTGGGCGCATCTTAGCTTTCGATGGCAGCCGATCCTTGAACAAGGGCAACGATGTTCTTCGGGAAGTCGCGGACCGGTTCAGCGACCGAAAGGTCGCCATCCACGCGCTCGTGCCTTTGGGCACAGCGATGGCCAAGGACTACAAGTTATTAAACGTGGAACATTGCCAGACGCCGAACTCGGCCGCTCAGGCCGGAGGTGACATTAAGATGGCTCCTGCCGATACGCAACAGGCGAACAAAGACTTGAACGCCGCTCTCGGTGATGACAAAAACGCAGCGGCGGAGACTCTTGGGCACATTGACTACAAATACTACGTTGACCAGCTCAGTGATTCGCTGGTTGCGCAGGGCGAACGCAAAGAAGCTGCCGCTGTGGAGGAAGGGTTATACAACACCCTTTCGGCCCGAAATGTGCTCGATAGCGTATTGCAGGAGATTAAATCGCGGCGCAACAAAGCAGCGACAGCGGCCGCTAAGTAGATTAGGTCGTTTCGCGTTTGAAAACGAGAGCGCAGCCGATTCTTTAAGCACAGGAGGCGCTTCCCAACTTTTCAACAATCCCCATGGCTGTCCGGGGCAGCCATGGGCTCACCTCGTCCGATCCTGCTGGCCCTGTATCGCCATGCTGGAGGTGCGGTTGGACCGGGCGGAAGCCGAGTTTGCGATAGAACCAGAGCGCGCCGGCCTCGATAAATTTCCGGATCCTGTGGTGCGGCAGTACGACGAAGCAGCACGGCGGTTACTTCTACAGCTGTTCCGGATTATGCCGCAGAGGGCTAACAGGACTTCGGGAGACTTCAGTTTGGATTAAGGCCCTGCCACACTCTGTCAAACTGCACCGCTACCCGCCGTCGTCGTTCACTTGACCGCGTAAACCTTCACGCTCGCGGCATAATCGTTGACGTTGTAACGACGCAGCAAGTCGGCAAGACTTTCATGTAAGTCGCTATCCGCGCTTGCCGGTTGTGGCGCACAACACCCGGTACTCGCGAGCGGTAACTCTCTTGAAGAAGTTGCTGAGACGATCGCCACCGGCGTTGAAGTTTCTGTCATAGCCGGTGAACAACAACCCGCTTGATTCTCAACCTTCGCATACGCGTTGAGATCTGCGCCGGAGTCCACGACTTCCACGTTTGAAAAGCCGGCTTCTACCAGTCCCTGTCGATAATCTTCAATCGGAATCGCACCAGCGATGCAACCCACGTAAGCCATGACGTTGTCGCCCAGTTCGGCGGGCAGCGGCTGCTTGAGCGCGATGTCGCTGACGGCGAGCCTGCCACCGGGTTTGAGCACGCGCGCAATTTCCCGAAAGACCGCCCGCTTGTCCGGCGCCAGATTGATGACACAGTTGCTGATCACGCAATCAACCGAAGAATCAGCGAGCGGCAGCGCGTCAATTGTCGCCAGGTGAAACTCGACGTTCGCGGTCGCACCTGCGGCCTGGCGTTTTCCGGCGTTGCGACGGGCGAGGTCTATCATCTCCGGCGTCATGTCTATGCCAATGGCCCGGCCTTGAGGCCCCACCTTCTCAGCCGCGAGAAACACATCAAGTCCGCCGCCTGACCCCAGATCCACAACGGTTTCGCCTGCGCGCAAATGAGCGATCGCCGTGGGATTTCCACACGACAGGCCCACGTTCGCTTCCGCGGGAATAGAGGCCAGTTCTGCGGGCGAGTAACCGAACGCTTCTGCGACTGCCCGCACCCCGTCAAGTTCGCTTGATAAACCACTCTTCGCCACCGACCCATACCGTGAGCGTACCGCTTCGACAATGGACTCCGACATCAATGCACCTCCTTGTGATCTGCTTTGCTTATTTGCCCAGCTTAATGAAATACCACGACACCGGTATCACATCATATATCTCAAGGCACATGCAATCTGCGTGTAGACGCGGTAGGGAATTGCCAGCCGTACCAACTCTATCGTTGATCCCTCCTCCTGGACCGTCTTCGTAAGGGTCTTCGGCATGGGTCACTGAACCGATCTCGCAGGCCGGCGCCCAAACCTTTGATCGTCTTGGGGAATTCTGCTGCTAAGGCTGGGTATGTTCTCGCAGCGGTGCCCAATCAACAATGTCTGCCCTCCAGTAATAAGGACAAAGCCGAGGTCTGTTGAGGAACGAATCTTGCGATTACTTACGACATTATGCATTTCATCTCGGCCGCAGCTTGCCCGCAACACTAGCGAGCACAAGGCGAACAGAGTATGGCCGGCATACCCTGCATGCAGGAGAGGGTGATTGAGAAGACGCGAGAGAGGAGTCTGCAATGAACGCACAAACCAAACGAACGTTAGCATTGATTGGTATTCTCGGGTTACTGGCAACAACGGCAATCACGATCGTTGTTCATGCACAGCAGGAAAAGGTTTCGTCCAGCTATGGCCCGACGAACCAAAGTACGACATTTGAGCAAATCAAGGCGGCGCGTCTCGCCGTCAAGGCCGAACGGGCGAAAGAGCACATGGATCTCTTGAACAGTCGCTATGTCCTTGCCGGAAAAACGACGTCAGAGGTGACCATGTCCGGCGGAAAACCCGTACCTGTCGGGCCGACGGCCAAACTCTCAGCGGTGACCTGGGACCAGCTGGACAAGATGGCTCCGGATCAGATTAAGGAGAAGGGGCTCTTCCCCTATAAGCCGTTACCCTTCGCCGACCACGCGGAAGGGGGCATGCTCTTTCCCGCAATGACGCTGAAGCTGCTGCCCCGACTCACCCGCTTTGACTTGGACTTCGACTTGCCCGAGCACGTTCTGCCCGACGCGGCCCCGGCCATTTACCTGACAACCCGGCCCGATCTGGGTGACGTGGCGAAAGGGCGTGTCATCACCATCAACAATTACTACGAGATCTTCAACGGCATTCTGAATCCCAAGCAGCTTGAGGGCCTGCGCCTCCTCGTCACCCAGTTTCCGCAGCAGCAGTTCAACGCCACTGAGGACCGGCGGACTGATAGGCCGGACGGCGTACTGGGCGTCACCTGCTTCGACTGTCACGTGAACGGACACACAAACGGGGCTAACCACCTCGTCGGTGACATCCGCCCACAGGAGTTCAG